>JAVBKF010000163.1:0-2849 GCA_031554215.1 Caryophanales bacterium | reverse complement strand
AGCTGTTTTTTCATTCTTTTTAGAACTAGTTACTTTCTTACTTTCTTTCATAATATCACCTCACATGTAATTATTATGAGTGATTATCCAAAGAATATACTACATTAAGAAATGTTAATAATATAATGATAAAAAATATTAATTATATTATAATAATAAGTACAAAGATAAAAACACAGTTCTGGTTGGTAGTCCAGACGTAGTATTTATTCTATCAATAACATGCCTCCTGGTTGTCCCTTCTTTGTTTATTATATAAGGAGGAAGTATAATGAACAAAGTATCGCTGAAGTTGGCTGTGATTTTTGAAAAGCCTTTTTGGGTTGGTATTGTTGAAATTCTAATTGATGAAAAAATATCTGTTAGTAAAATTACTTTTGGTAAAGAACCAAAAAATGAAGAGATTCAAATTTATATCTTAAATAACTTTAAAAATATGAGGTTTAGTTCAACTAGTAATGTTAAAGTGATTACAACCAAAGTAAATCCCAAAAGACAACAACGTTTGATAAAAAAAGAAATTAGTGTTGGCATTGGAACCAAATCACAACAATTATTAAAATTGCAGTATGAAGAAAGAAAATTTGTAAAAAAGGAAAATCTAAAACTTAAGAGTGATTTAGAAAAACAAAGGAAATTTGATCTCAAACAACAAAAGAAAAAACAAAAGCATAGAGGTAGTAAAATGTACCCTCTAGGATGGACACTCAAAAAAAAGAGTATCTAGACCAGAGCCTGCTGAAAAACTAGTTAAATAAAAAGTTGGTAAATAGAATACTATTCTAAATATCAACTTTTTCATTTCATTTGTTAAAAAACAGAGATAGTGTTGCTTATTCTCCTATATTATTAAGTTTTTCTTCTTTTAATCGAATTATTCGCTTCATATTCACTAAAAATAGCGTAGTCGCCCCTTGTATTGTGATACCCACTTTTCCACAGGCATTCGCTTTATCATATCCGTAATTTGTTTTTATTTCCGCATTCTTGGCTTCTATTTTATATCTCTCTGCATATAGCTTTTTAAATTCTTCTGTTTCCATATATTCCATATGTTTTATATGTACTTCATCTTTTATTTTTACATTAAACGTTTTACTCTTGCTTCCTTCTTTATAACATCCCTCTTTATATGCACATCTCTTACATTTTTCTACGTCAAAATAGTAACATTCACATTGACTATTTTCCCCTCGACTACTCTTTTTACTCCCTTGTTTTGCTTTTCTAACTGCCATATGTCCTGCTTTACACACATACATCCCTGCATCTTTATTATATTCAAAATCTTCTTTATTTTTTCCATTACCATGTGTTACTGATTTACTCAATTTACTAGCTAATTTTATTTCTTTTCCTTCACAATATGCTAGGTTATCTTTTTCGCTATATGCTCCATCTCCTATTACTGCCTCTACTATAATTCCTGCTTCTTCACTTTTCTCAACTAAACTTTGCAGTTCCTTTCCATCAGGTTTTTCTCCACTAGTAATAGTCGCTGCTGTTATGATTCTCTCTGGTGTCATCGCTAGGTGTGTCTTGTATCCAAAAAATGATGTATCTGCGGTTTTGTGTCCCACTCGTGCATCTTGATCTTTTGAATATTCTAATTCTATCTCTGTATCTTGCACAGTTTCTTCTAAATACTCTATTTGTTCATTTATCCCTGGCAGTGCAGTAAATCTACCATCTTCTTTAATGATTGTTAATAGTTCTTTTGTATAGCTGATTTGGTCTTCTAGTAATCCTGTTGATTCTTTTTTCTTTGGCATTTTACTTGTCATACTCTCATCTATTTTATAGACTGATTTTCTTAGTAGTTTTGCTTGCTTTATTAATTCTTCTCTGGGGGATATGTGTTGAAACATTGAGTTGGTGTGAGTGGAATCTTGTATTATTTTATTAGTAGCTTCTATAATTCCTTGTTCTAAAGCTATTTTAACTGTTTTTCCAATTAATTTATCCATTAAATTAGTGGCTGTTTTTGCTTCCTCATTAGTTTCACTATCTGTTAATCTCGTACGTCTAAAAACGGTTAATAGACTAGCATCTATTAATTTTGTATCTTCGGGGCTATAACCTAAAAAATATTTAAATAATAAATCCGTTCTAGTTCTTTCCACTAGTCCTCGATCGGATAATTTAAAATATCCTTTTAGTAACAGGAATTTAAACATTCTAATAACGTCTTCCGCTGTTCTTCCCATTGTAGAAGAATATTTATGTTTTAATTCCTCATGAACAAAAGAAAAATCAACCAAATCGTTTAGTTGTCTCCAAAAATTATCTTCTTGGATTAATAAATCATATAATTCTGTATGCGCACTGAAGACTAATGATGTTTGTTTTTCGTTTTTTAACATAATTACTACCCCATATCCTTATATTTCATATGTTAATTATACCATTTTGGGCATATTTTTAATATATTTAGTCAAGAAAAAAAGTATACAACTGTTGTATACTTTTTCAGCAGGCTCCAGGAGTTTACATATTCTTTAACAAAAGATAAATTAAAAGATATTTTAAAATTATTGAATCCAAAAAAATTCAGTATAGATTTAAGAGATTTCAATTCAAATAATATGTTCAAGTCAGAAACAATCAGTAATGAGTATGCAATGGATTTATTAAATGTAGCTAAATTAAGTGGATTTGAGGCCAAACTATTTTCATGTTTTGGAACAGATAATAGTGAAGCAGCTGCCTTTGGCATGCTGAACTATAATAATCTGAATATAGAAAAACCAGGTACTACTACTTTATAACATTTTAATAAAGCTATTCAATTATTAGAGGTTGTAAAAAAAACAGTTTAGAGGTGATAAAATGAAAGGTGATAGTGAGTT
>JAVBKF010000085.1:0-4913 GCA_031554215.1 Caryophanales bacterium | reverse complement strand
TCAGTTGACCTTTTTCATCAGTAAATTTAAACATTTCTTCTCCTTTTAAAACATAGGTACAATCACCAAGGGTTTAGAAGTATCAAGACAGTGCATTTGTTGCTTGATGATCCACATGTAAAGTACTGCAAATCCTTAAACCATACTGCCACTCAAGGGTAAAGATAAGCCACGCATCTGTTTAACACTGACCTCAGGTAAAACAACCAGCTGTGGTTTAACGTTTTTCCGCTTGAGTCTTCATACAATGATTGCCTGATATAAATATTTTCCCCAAAGAAATACGAATTCAACCCTTACAGTTTAATTCCGACAAAACTAGTGTCGATAAACGAGTAAAAATCCACCACAAATCTAGGTCCAGTAAATATTCCCCTAAGTCACCTTCGTGCCAGGCACTAATAGTACTTAAATGCATCGCTAAATGAAACAAACCAGTCTAAACGCCTTGACAACAGTTTAGACTGAACGAAGTTCAAATTGCAAGGAATTTGCTTTTTCTACAAATTTCTAGAGATTACTTCGCTTCCACTGCTGCGTTTACAACTATTTCGATCGTCTTACGAGAAACAATTTCAATCATAAAGCTGTTCATCACATTCATATCTAAACGCTTCTTCACTTCATCAACAGTTAGATTCATTTGCTCAGCCACTTTTGCAATTTCTGCGTCTATATCTTCATTTGTCGCTTCTACTTTTTCTGCTTTGGCAATCGCATCGAGTACCAGTGCTCTACTGATTCTTTTTTCAGCTTCAGGACGCATTTCAGCTTGCATTGCTTCTTCGTTTTGTCCACTGAACTGGAAGTACATCTCAAGAGACATTCCCTGTGACTTCAAACGATTATCGAAATCTTTTACCATATGTTCAAGTTCATTCTTGATCATTGCCTCAGGAATTTCAAATGTCGCGTTGGCAACAACTGCATCCAAAACAGCATTTTCTTTTTCGCTGACTGCTGCATTTTGCTTTTGCTCTGTCAGTGATGCTTTAATTTTCTCTTTCAATTCAGCTAGGTTTGCGACTGTTTCGTCCATTTCAACAGCTAGCTCATCTGTTAAAGCAGGTACTTCTTTCGATTTGATGTCATGGATAAGACATTTGAATAGGGCCGGCTTTCCTGCAAGCTCTTCTGCTTGGTATTCCTCTGGGAAAGTAACATGTACTTCAACTTCTTCCGCAATCCCGTGTCCGGCTAGTTGCTCTTCAAAACCAGGAATGAACGAGTTTGATCCAAGCTCAAGTGAGTGATTAGTTCCCTTCCCGCCTTCAAAAGCCACGTCGTCAACGAAACCTTCAAAATCAATGACAACGGTATCACCAAGTTCAGCAACGCCTTCTTCTTTGACCGTCCACTCAGCTTTGCGGTCTTGCATCGTTTTGATTTGTGCATCAACGTCAGCATCCAATACCGCTGTGTCTGCTTTTTTCACTTCAATTCCTTTGTAATCGCCAAGAACCGGCACTGGACGTACAGTCACAACCGCTTCTATTGTTAATGCTTCATCTTTTTTAAAATCTGAAACAATTTTCTCATAGTTTAATTCTGGGTAATCAACTGGATCAATTTCTTGTTCTTGAAGTGCACTAGAATAAGCTTCATTTGTAACGAAGTCAATCGCATCTGGATAAAGGCTCTCAATTCCAAACATTTTCACAAACATTTGACGTGGCACTTTCCCTTTACGGAATCCTGGAACGTTTGCCTTGGCAGCATTCTTCTTGAATGAACGATCAATCGCCTTATTGACTTGATCTGCAGGTACCTCAATCATTAATTTCACTTGGTTTGCTTCTAATTTTTCAACTTTTACTGACATGGTTATTTTCACCTAACACTTTCTATAAAATGATTGAATATTCGCCTTTGTAGAGCCATATTCAATTTATGTACTTGATAAATACAACCCATATAGTATAGCATAACTTTATCGCCAGACAAGCAATAACTATAAGTTTATCGGTGAAATTTGATCTAACGTTTTGATAAACTGTAGCTTCTTGCGAGCCAGCATTGTCAATTCCACCTGATTTGGCACACCAAACAGCTCGTTTAGGTAAAAATGATAGGCAACTGCCCAATCATCCAGTCCGTCCATTTGCAGCGGAAACAGTAATAGATTCTGGTCATGTACGAAGGCAATGGCTTGTTCGTAGAGACTAGGGTTGTCATTTGCAATCGCTTGCTTTAAATAGCTTTCCATCGCTTTGACGAATCGACTTTCTTCGACTTTTGGTGTTTCATTAGGAATAAGCTCAATCAGCTTATCAAATTTAGTCACCCGCACTGGTTCGTCGACTTCTTGATCAATTAGGCTAGAGAGTAGTAATGACTTTAACAGTGGATGATTATCTGCTACTAGAAACGTCTTAACGACATCGAGATACGCGCGAATATTGGCTCTGGATAATTCATAAATCCAGTGTAATTTTTCACTATCCGTTGCTTGGTGAAGTTGCACCTTAAAATTCATTTCGGCAGCGTCCACGCTTTTCACAGGTGTAACTTTATCCTCTTCCTCATCTCGTGTAAAAGCAAGCTCAAATAGCCGCCTAGCCTCACCGTAATCGCCCTGATTATTTGCCTTATTCGCTTTCTCTACTAGCCTTGCATCAGCGCCAGGAAAGGCAATGACCTTTGATGAATGTTTCTTTTCCATTTCTGACTCCCTCTAGCGATTTTATTTTCATTATATCAGTATTATTAACTCAAAATAATGCGTCAATCTAGTGTGATTTTCCACCATCTAGGTTGATCAAAATCCTGTTAGCACAGCACTGGTATAGCAAAAAAGTCCTGCTAGATTATTTTCATTTTATTGTACAGTAAAGTTTTTCAATAAACTATAGTTTTCACAATATTCCTTTGAAGTATCAATAAAATAAAACTTTTCCTCTCGGTTCGCCTGAGAAAGGCTTTATAACAATTAAATCGACTGTTTCGTATGAAGAGTCACGCCAAACTTCAAACAGCCAAATAGATTGAATGACCACTATTTCGTGCCTAAGGTTCACACTAACTATCCTTAACGAGCTTGTAATCCGCCGCTTGTTACACTAAAACAGCCTTGCTCAGTTTCAAACAAGGCTGCTATGACAATGTAATCGTATGTGCTTACGTATTTCAAGAACCTACATTAATTTGCATAAGGTTGTATAAAGTCTCCACTAAAATCAACGTTTCTGAAAGCAGATACCCACGTTGCAGTAGCTTCTCCTTCGCCTACTGGTAGCCCGCTCCACGCAATTGTGTTTGTACCAAGATCGAAAATACCGTTATCAGAAATGATAATTGGCACGACAATATTTCCTCTAATGTCTATGATATTATACGGGGCACTCATTTCTCCATTACTAATAGCTTGTTGCGGTAGACGAACTGTTTGATTTGTCGCCGAGATAATCACCGAAAGATTTTCGCTTAAGATCGGGTTTAACGGGCTTAAATCCGCTATTTGGTTGTTATCAATATCCAATCTAACCAAATCTAGTAGATTTGCAAGTGGTGTCACATCACTGATTTGATTGTTGTCGAGGTGTAGGAATACTAATTTCGTAAGCCCTGCCAAAGGTGTCAGGTCAACAATTTGGTTATTGTCTAGTGAAAGTGTTGTTAAGTTTTTGAGACTAGCTAAATTACTGATGTCACTGATTTGATTATTTGATAACGAAAGTCCCTCTAAGTTCGTTAAACCCACTACAGGACTTAAATCACTAATTTGATTTCCGTTCGCACTAATACCAGTTAGATTAGTCAGATTTGTGAGCGGTGCTAGACTCACTACTTGATTTCCTGTTATATCAATATCTACTAGGTTAGTAGCAAACTCTAATCCAGTTAAATCAACAATATTCATACCGTCTGCTTTTAAATGCACCAGGTTTGCCATGTCACCTTCTGTAATCACAGCATCTGCAGGTAATTCGAGTTGGTTACGAATCGCCATGGCCAAGTTTGCATCAGGAATACCTACTGGGTCAGTGACCCCTTCTTGAACCACTTGCCCTTGACTTGGCGCCTTATTTGGCGCGGGAGTAGCTGCGTCTACAGTAGCTAATTGGTTTGGCATAATCACTGGCAATAAAAGAATACCAGCTGCAACAATTGATAAATATTTTTTCTTCATTTGAAAATCCTCCTAAAATTTTTTTCGAGTCTACTACTTGTGATACTAGCTGCAACGTTCCACATCACCTCCTTCGCAAGATTTGTCCGTTATTGTAGACTAAAAATTATGATGAAGTTGTAGGGCCTCCAATATTGAAATGCTAGTACTAAGCGAAAGACCTCATCGTTTAATCCGATCGTCACCGGCTTTCCAGCCAGCTTCAATCAAAAAATTTAAGTTCGGATACTTGCTTTCCATTAACTTCGCAAAACACAATTCTATGAAACACTACCTAAGCAACCAAGTGGTCGCTCGTCCTTTAAAACCGCTTACCAATAGGTACTGTATGATCTTTATGCATTCATCAATAGCATGTTTCCAAGTAATATGTGCTTAAATTCTCAAGTACCCATATCGACTTATTATATTTATGAATCTTTTATTTTTATTATTTTACAATATTTCAATTAATTAGTAAATACTTCACTTTCGTCAATGATAAATAATTCTATCAAGTTGAACAAAACCCGGTCGGTCGCAAACACATAAATCGTAATCTTTTATATAGCTCCCATTCGTCTCACAGCTGTTATCTCCCACAGCCGTTTCCGCCATTGAACAGCTTCTTCACCAACAATTTCGATTTCCTTATATCGTCCAATTTGCTATTTGGTGATTTGTTACCCTATTAATTCTTTTCATCCATGATATAGTTGTTTTTATTTTCATCTACCTCTTCAAACCTGATTTCAATCGCTTCAAGAAGGGCATCATTTGAAAGAGTCGTTACACAGAGTGAGTA
>JAVBKF010000242.1:0-12196 GCA_031554215.1 Caryophanales bacterium | reverse complement strand
TGACCACAAACCCCATGCCTAGGTACCTTTTTTCTTTTTTTACAATATTGATTGTTAGCCCCGTGGGGAGTAGTGCGGCTAAGGCTAGTGGATGGAAGTTTGATTTTAAAGATATTCCGAACATGAGCCAGGATGAGATTTTAAATGGGATTCCTGTTGGTTGGAAATACACAGATAATAATGGCCGAATTCATGTTAGGGATGAAAATGGAACGATAAGAATGAGGGTTGATCCACCAGAGAAAGTTACAACCTATGACCATGTACACTTATGTGATGAGACAGGAATTCCGATTGATATTAATGGGGATATAGTTAGTAAGAAAAGCCTTAATGCACATATTCCATATAAAAAGTGAGGTCTAGCAGATGAATGTTCAACAAATAAGGGAAAAAATAGAGGCATTGCATTATTGGGATTCAAGGGTAGTAAAGCTATCATGTGACCATTTTACAGATGAGGTATTACTAAAGTATGACGACAGCGAACCTGAGGAAAAGGCAGAAGTAATTTATAACTTTACTGGTTGTTATAAAGTAGAAGCTGTGCATTCTGCAAGTTACCAAAAGGATAAACCATATAAAGAACTGACATATGGTCAAATTCCCTACTTTATACAAGATATAGAAATCCAAGAAATAGAGGTTGAATCGTTAGGAATGTATTCATTTAAAATTGATATGTACCCTATGCAATTGGAAATATGGTGTACAGGTATAGAAATTAGTAGAAACACTATTTGAAGAAGGGACTGCTGCTAATTAATAGAGAATCCATGGAATTAGCCCATTGGATTCTCTTTTCTATCTTTCAGTATCCGCATATTCATAACTTTAATTTCAATAAGTTCATCTGAACCTTTATGGACAATTTCATTGAGTCTTTGAAGTAAATCTCTAATATCACATTCACGGGTGGTACGGGGGCTTGTCCTGATACAATAGAGTTGTTCTGACTCAGAAAAATTGTAACACCAATGTATAAAAAGTTATGAATTGCTACCCAATAAGTTGGTAGAAAAAAATCCGAATGCTTATTGGGGAGTATTTTCCTGTATAAAAGTGGATCAAGCGCAAAGGATGACCATAAAATTTTTATTCTTTCAATCTTATTTTTATATTTAAGAAATCATGTCGTTTGTGTCGATTGTTAAGTCAAATGCAACAAAATAATTGACAGATATTTTCCCGCATGGTACCATCTGAAATAACCAAATAGAACTGTTAAGCTCTTATCAAGAGAGGCTGAGGGATGTGCCCGATGAAGCCCGGCAACCAGCAACTTTCATTTAGTTGAAAAGGTGCCAATTCACACAAATCATTTACGTGATTTGAGAGATGAGGGAAAGGAACTGTATTTAATCTGCGCCTTTCTGCTCGCCTTGTGAGCTGAGAGGTTTTTATTATGGTTAGTAACATTCGTGTTTCTACTGACAAGTCAGTGATGACTGCAAATGTCCGTGTAGTTTGCTTTTCTGAATGACACAGAAGAGGCTGGGTGCGAAAAAGGAGGCGATGGTCTATTGATCAATATTCGTCAAGTAAGTAAAGCGTTTCAAAATGGTTCAAAAGAGCCAATCAATGCAGTCGAAAACGTTTCCTTGGAGATAGGTGCTGGTGAGATATTTGGCATCATTGGATACAGTGGTGCTGGAAAGAGTACATTGGTCAGAATGCTCAATGGTCTCGAAAAACCGACTGCTGGCACGGCCACGGTAGCTGGGCGTGATCTTTCAGCATTAGGAAGAAAAGATTTATCGAAAGTCAGGCAAGAAATCGGCATGATTTTTCAACATTTTAATCTGCTCTGGTCAAGAACAGTGCGAGAGAACATTGCTTTTCCACTCGAAATTGCGGGAGTGAGTGCAGCAAAACGAAAATTACGCGCCGATGAGCTCATGAGCCTAGTTGGGCTAGAAGGAAAAGGAGATGTTTACCCTTCCGCGTTAAGTGGTGGACAAAAGCAACGTGTTGGTATCGCGAGAGCACTCGCAAACAGTCCTAAGGTTCTTCTCTGTGATGAGGCAACATCTGCGCTCGACCCAGAAACGACAGATGCCATCTTGGATTTGTTGGTTGATATCAACAAGCAATTTCAATTAACGATTGTCCTGATTACCCATGAAATGCATGTGATTCGGAAAATTTGTCACCGCGTGGCAGTCATGGAAGAGGGGCGCGTTGTCGAAACAGGTGATGTGCAGGGCATTCTCTGGAATCCAACTGAAAGAATAACCCAGCGCTTCTTGCAACAAGTAAACAGTCAAGAAAGTGCGCGAGAAACCGTAGCCCATTTGCTAGAAAAATACCCAACAGGAAAAGTGATGAAACTCACCTTTATTGGCGGATCTGCTGAAACACCGTTACTCTCACGAATCATCAAGGACTTTAGTGCAGAGGTGAATATTCTCCAAGGGAATATTTCACAAACGCAAAAGGGTTCGGTGGGAACATTGTATATTCACTTAAATGGTAGCGCAGAAGAAATAGCCGAAATATGTGCCTTTATTCAGCAAAATGGGGTAGGAACTGAGGTGGTCGACTATGACTAAAGAACTACTACCAAATATTGATTGGGCGATTGTATGGGAAGCAACCTGTCAAACACTGTATATGACTGGGGTATCACTGTTCATTTCTTTCATAATTGGACTTGGGTTAGGACTTATTCTATTTTTGACTCTACCAGGAAACCCGTGGCAAAATCAATTGATCCACTTTGTTGTCGGTGCGATTGTCAACGTTGGTCGTTCGATTCCGTTCATTATTCTATTTGTACTCCTTATTCCAGTCACTAAAGCCATTTTTGGTACGATTATTGGCGAGAATGGCGCACTACCAGCACTGGTTGTTAGCACGGCACCGTTTTATGCACGCCTTGTTGAAATCGGGCTTCGAGAAATTGATAAAGGTGTCATTGAGGCCGCAAAGTCAATGGGGGCATCTACGCTTCAAATTGTCGTTAAAGTGCTGATACCTGAGTCGTTACCAGCGATTGTTTCTGGGATAACAGTTACGGCGATTTCACTAGTGGGGCTGACGGCAATGGCCGGGGTAACAGGTGCCGGGGGACTAGGTAGCCTTGCCTATGTTATCGGTTATCAGCGAAATCAGCAAGACGTGGTACTCGTCGCAACTGTTGCCATCTTAGTCATTGTATTTGCCATACAATTTGTCGGCAACGCGATTACAAAAAAACTAGATAAGCGTTAGCTTCAGGACATAACTGGTCTTTTTTTAAAAATTGAATCCGAAAAGAAGATGGAGGAATTGACATGAAAAAGAGTTTACTTATATTTATCAGTTGTCTGCTTGGACTCTCACTAACGGCTTGTGGCAGTGATAGCAGTGAAGTGAGTAAGAAGGATCATCAACTAGTCGTGGCAGCAACAAGTGTCCCGCATGCAGCAATCCTTGAGCAGGCGAAACCGATTTTAAAAGAAGAGGGTATAGACTTAGAAATCAAAGTATATGATGATTATATTTTACCGAATACGGTTCTAGATGATGGTTCTGTCGATGCAAACTACTTTCAAACGATTCCCTATATGGAGCAACAAATGGACGAAAGGGGCTATCAATTTGTCAATGCTGGCGGCATTCACATTGAACCAATTGGTGTCTACTCGAAGGCATACAAAAGCCTTGATGAGCTCCCTGATGGTGCAACAATCCTCATGAGTAATTCAGTTTCAGATCACGGACGGATTCTGTCATTATTCGAGCAAGAGGGTTTGATTACCTTAAAAGAAGGTGTCGAGAAATCAGCAGCACAAATTAGCGATATTGCCTCAAATCCAAAGCATTTAGACTTTAAAGCAGATTATCAAGCACAACTGTTACCACAGTTATATAACAACGATGAAGGTGATGCCGTTGTCATTAATTCTAATTTTGCCCTAAGTAGCGGTTTAAATCCGATGAAAGATGCCATTGCGATTGAGGATAAAGACTCGCCTTATGTCAATGTGATTGCCGTCCCTAAAGGTGATGAGGACAATGAGGATATTCAGAAATTAATAGAGGTGCTGCATTCAAAAGAAATTCAAGACTGGATTATTAGTGAGTATGACGGCGCAGTCGTTCCAGTAAGCGAATAAACCATTTTCCTGCATTGCGCAATGTGATGCAGGATTTTTCTTTCATACGGAGGGCGAGGAGTGTTAATGATTCTATACTCCGGGGGAACCGCTACGAAAACTGGTGTTTATTATTTACATTTAGTAGCTACCTCATCGGTCATTATCATCGTAGATTCGCTAAAAATATTCAAACAACTATCGAAGAAAGCTAGTTTACATGGTAAACTAAAAAAACTTGGGCTCTTTGGCAAGCGCCCAGCAGATTTGTAGTTAGAACAACATCAATGAATGAAAATGAAGGGACATTGGAGCATCTAACTTCAATAAAAAGGTGAAAATAATGCATCGAATTAGAAGACATTGCAGAAGCAAAACAATTTGTCATGAGTAAAACGAAGACAGTTCCAACGATTGGCGTAATTTTGGGGTCAGGACTCGGGGCGTTAGCAGATGAGATACTTGACGCTGTCAGAATCCCCTACAATGAAGTTCCACATTTTGCACAATCGGGTGCTGTCGGACATGCGAATGAACTCGTCATTGGAACGATAAACGGGAAAAATGTTGTGGCGATGAAAGGGCGATTTCATTATTATGAAGGGTTTTCGCTTGATGAAGTCACATTTCCCGTGCGGTTGATGAAAGCATTAGGGGTTGAGAAACTAATTGTCACCAATGCATGCGGTGCAGTTAATACGGCATTTAACCCTGGCGATTTGATGCTGATAACGGATCATCTTAATTTGGTTGCCAATAACCCATTAATCGGACCGAATAATGATGCGCTTGGGACACGTTTTCCTGATGTATCACAAGTGTACAATAAAGAGCTTAGACAAATTGTCTTGGATGTTGCCAAGGAGCAAGGAACAACGATGCAACAAGGGGTTTATGCATGGTGGACAGGACCTTTCTATGAAACACCCGCAGAAGTTCGGATGATTCGAGGGTTCGGCGCAGATGCTGTCGGGATGTCGACAGTTCCTGAAGCCTTACTGGCTGTTCATGCTGGTATCCAAACAGTTGGAATTTCATGTTTGACAAATATGGCTTGTGGCATTTTAGACCAACCACTTGGTCACGAAGAAGTACTTGAAGTTGCATCAAGAGTGAAGTCAAGCTTTATCAAATTGGTCAGAGAAACAATTGCTAGAATGTAATTGTACCCTTCTTCTGAAAAAAGATGAAAATGTTTGCGATGTTGACTGAGTCTGATTGGATGGGCACAAAGGATGATAACCAAAATGAATCACGGGACGCGCTCTGATGCACCGAATTTGCAAAGTGCGAGTCCTTGTTTTGTATTCGGAACAAGAGCCTTGCGATTCCTTTCGTGACATTGTTTGTCGTTTTCATTATAATGAGTAAGAGGAAAGGAAATGACGTTATGACGAACAAAGATTTAGATATACTACGGGATCAATTAGATCAGATTAATATACAGATGCTAGATTTAATTAGCGAGCGTGGCCGAGTCGCCCAGGAAATTGGCAAAGTAAAGGCGAGACAGGGTGCTGCAAAGTATGATCCGGTCCGGGAACGCGATATGATTAACTTCTTGACTGAACAAAATAAGGGACCGTTTGATGATGGGACAGTCGTTCATCTATTCAAGCAAATATTTAAAGCTTGTGTCGATTTACAAGGCGAGGACCTTGCGAAAGAGTTACTCGTGTCACGGAAGAAGCATCCGGCTGATACTATATTTACAATAAATAGTCAAAAGATTGGCGGCGGTGCCTGTCCTGCTTATGTATTTGGCCCGTGTGCAGTCGAGAGCTATGAGCAAGTTGCTGCGGTGGCAGCAGTGGTTAAGGCGAAAGGATTTAAGCTCCTTCGAGGTGGTGCATTTAAACCAAGAACTTCTCCTTATGATTTCCAAGGGCTAGGACTAGAAGGATTAAAAATATTGCGTAGAGTGGCTAATGAATATGGGCTAGCGGTCATTAGCGAAATTACCAACCCTGCTGATATTGAGGAAGCGGTACAATATATTGATGTCATTCAAGTTGGCGCACGAAACATGCAGAATTTTGACTTGCTCAAAGCGGCTGGTGCTGTGAAGAAACCTGTTCTGCTCAAGAGAGGTCTATCTGCAACGATTAGTGAGTTTATTTATGCAGCAGAATATATCATGTCACAAGGTAATGAGGAAATCATTCTTTGTGAGCGCGGTATCCGCACATTTGAAACTGCGACGAGGAACACGCTCGATATCACATCGGTACCGATCCTCAAGCAGGAAACCCATTTACCTGTTTTTGTGGATGTTGTTCATTCAACAGGGCGCCGTGATTTACTATTACCGGCGGCAAAAGCAGCGCTCGCAGTTGGGGCTGATGGCATCATGGCAGAAGTACATCCTGACCCGTCTGTAGCACTTTCTGATTCACAGCAACAAATGGATTTTGCTCAGTTTGATGAATTTGTTGAAAAATTGTCAATATTTTCACGTGAACATGAGCTGACTACATGATAATATGAATAATACGTGCCTTAAGTGCAATGAGAATGACCATTTGTTTTTCAACCGAAAAAGAAACTGACCCCATGCTGATCACTCATTTAAGCACGATGAAAGACTATAGTGTGTAGTACTTCATACACACGAATATGTCCCAGTACCTCAGTAGGATAGAGGGTTCGCCTCCTAAGCGAAACGTCGCAGGTTCGATTCCTGTCTGGGACGCTATCAGAAACACCGCTAGGCCTGTATTCCGTGTGGATATAGGTCTTTTTGGTTCTTCAAGAATAGGGTATAAAAAAACGACCAAACTCTTCCTAACAAGAGTTTGGTCGTTAATTAACGGGTTTAATAATCCAAAAAATGAGAAGCAAATGACCCCTACGGGATTCGAACCCGTGTTACCGCCGTGAAAGGGCGGTGTCTTAACCGCTTGACCAAGGGGCCGTGCTAGTTTCCAAGGAAACTTTGTCGTTTTTCTGAAACAACTTTTTTATTGTACACTCTCTCTGAAGGTTTGTAAACCCTTTTTGCAGAAAAAAATAAAGAATATTTTCAGGATGTTGTTTAAGCTTGATAAACAGGAACTGTATGGTTAGTAGGCTCATTTGAACGTTGGCGTTTTCTTTCGGAATTGGCTAGCTTTAAGGCTGAGCTGGCGTGACTTTGTCTGAGTCGTTCAGACAGCCACTCCTTCAGTTGCTAGCTCATTAACCAACATGCTATTTAGTGCTTCCATAGGTTACTTGTGCGTTTTCACAGAGACGAGGACTGCACTTTGCTGTCTCCTTTTCGGGAGACGGACAGCAAGGTGAATGGATACTCAACTACTAATACAACAAGTGGCAACACAATGCGCGCAGCCAAGTTGTGTTTTCAGTTTGTCAATCGCGATAATGGTAATTATACCCCGATCAATTTTAATAATTTGTTCTTTTTTTAGTTCGTTGAGAATAATATTAGCTGTTTCTCTTGTCGCTGAACAGAAAGCGGCTAGCTCTTGGTTGGTAATTTTATGGTCAATTGTGATGCTCCCATCATCGTTGCGGATACCAAAATGTTTGGCCATTTCAATCAGCGTCGAATAGAGATTTCCCTTTTTCCCATGAGCAATCACACCACACAATCGTGTGGCATAACGCTGCGTGTTGCCAGTTAGCCAGACCGCATATTTGATCGCCTGGTCATGATTACTCCGCACAGCCTGTTCAAAAGCATCTTTAGAGATTACGGCAATTTTAGTTTTCTCCATCGCTTTTGCATTGAAAAAGTAGGCTGGATTTTCAGTGAACAGAATTAGTTCACCGCATAAATCATTCTTTTTACAAATTTTCAAAGAAAATTCTCGTCCCATATGATTGCTTTTGCTAATCAGTATTTTCCCGGATAAAACAAAAAATAAAGTCGATCCAGGCTCCCCCTCATAAAATAAAAACTGATTTTTCTCCAGTTCCAATGTGTTGCAAGTAAATGCAAGGATTCCCATTTCATCAATAGGCGCTTCTTCTATCGGTTGAACCAATTCTAACACCTCACTTAAAGAGTCGTATTTTTCAATCTATTTAATGAATGTGTAAACCGTCATTATTGTAGCATGATTTGTCCTCACCGTGCATCAGGGAATATCCGTAAAATTCAATAGGGGAAACCTTTATTTTTTATAGTGAAGATAAATGTGACATGCTGAATCTTTCCGCAGAAGTTTGTGTAAATGCTATACTAGTAGCTAAAATGGCGTCGTTTAAGTTCGTTGACAACTGGAATTACTGGAGAAGGTTCGAGGCCTAGAACCTATAGGTTAGTGCCCGCCATTTTAACTCAGGAGTGAGCATATGCATCAATGTATTTCCATTAATACAGGTATACCGAAAGACTATGTGTTTGATCGGATGGCATTTTCTTCTGCACTTGTGAAAACGACATCTAGCGTATCGCGGTTTCTTAGTAAACTTTCTCTAGAAGGGGATGTGCAAGCAGATACAAAGCATCATGGCGGTTTAGAGAAAGCTGCATTATTATATTCATTCGAGCATTATCGTTACTGGGAAGAGCGTCTTAGCAGAAAACTACCTTACGGATCGTTTGGTGAGACTTTTACAACTGTTGGGCTTACGGAAGAAACTGTGTCGATTGGTGACATCTACCGAATTGGAGAAGCGATTGTTCAAGTATCACAGCCACGTCGTCCTTGTTATAAATTTGGGTATATATATGGGGAAAAAGAGATGCCTATCTGGATTGAACAGACAGGGAAGACCGGTATTTACGTGCGTGTCTTGCAAGAAGGTGTTGTTGTTCCTAGTGGAGAAATCGAATTGCTCGAAAAGGGTGCGGAGAGATTTACGGTAGATTTCATTAACCGTTTGTTGGTCCATGACAAACAAAATCTCGATGCTATGGAAGAAGCACTTCAACTCGGTGCATTATCACCTAACATTAAACGCGTATTTAAAAAGCAACTGGCAAGTGAGTTTGAAAATCATGAAGCGAGGTACTTTGGTCATTGAAGCTTATTCGGGATTGAAGGGGCCGTTTGTAATTGGGCTATGCAAAACGATTTCAATGGTAAAAAACAAGAAAACGACTAAATCCGGTGGTGATAGCGGATTTAGTCGTTTTTCTTTGTGCATAGTTACGGAGAGCAGGGGGGTAAAACCCTACTACTGTATTCCCATGATATCCATAGTTATAAAAGATATTTGTAGAACGAGTGTACCGTTGATGTACGGTTTTAGAGAAAATTATAGGTAGAACTGATTAAACAGTTCGTCAACATTTGAAGATTCACGTTGCTCTAATTCATCGAGAATATGGCTATACGTTTGAAGTGTTGTAATTATTTCAGTGTGGCCTAATCGCCTACTGATGAATTTAATATTGATGTTTCTGTATAAAAGCAACGAGGCATGAGTGTGTCTAAGTGCATGGAAAGAAATTATCTTAATGTTTAACTTTGCGCAAATTTTATGCAACGATTTATTAACTGCATTATTAGAATTGAGAGAGATATTTTTATCTATAAAAACTAAATTTTTCAAATTTCTTAATCCAGTTTTTAATTGAGTTTTTGTTTGATGATGTTTAAGTTCTTGTAATAGGGAGAGTGTATTTTTATCTACTGAGATAGTTCTAACAGAGCCAGCGTTTTTCGTAGGGCTGAAATCATGATTTTTTTGGTAGTCCCACGATTTATCAATTGTGATTTTGGAATTCTTGAAATCAACGCAGTCCCAAGTCAATCCTAATACTTCTGAAAATCTGCAACCAGTGGCGATGCCGAAAAGGATCATATATCTTGAGATTCGACTAGGTGTAAGATTCTTTCTGGCTTCAGTGACCAACTTTTGTGCTTCAAGTTCGTTTAAAAATTTGATATTTTCATCTTTCTTCATTTTATTTCCGATCACTTTAACTCGATACGTTGGATCTTTATGGATTACTCCGTCAGCTAAGGCATCTCTTAAACATGCTTTGACGTAAGTATGGATTTTTTGCACAGTTGCAGTTGCATGATTTTCTGCGTATGCATTAATGAAGTTCTGATACATTAATCGATCAATTTGCTTGATCTTAATTTGTTTGAAAAAGGTTGAAGCAACTTTGATGCTCATTTCTATATCTCTATCGTTTCGCCAACTGTGCTTGCCTTTTCGGAAAACGTTGTACCAGGTTTGGAAATAATCAATAAATATAGCTTCACCAGCTGTGATAGAGTTTCCTTTGCTAAGTTGTTGTTCTAGCTGGTGAGCGGAAATCTGTGCTTCTTTTTTTGTGGCAAATCCATTTTGACTCTTTGTGTGTCTTTTACCTGATGAGTCGTTGAAAGAGACACGAAATTGCCATCCGGTTGATAGTTTTTTAAAACTAGCCATGTGACCACCCTTTCAGAATTCTGTAATGATAAATTTAAATCAATACCTTACCGATGATTCGAACTTCATCATGGTTAAATATCATATCAGAATATTTTTTGTTTATTGATCTTAAAATGATTCTTGAATTTTCTGTATAAACTTTTTTGCACGTCACTAGTTCGTCGTGGATGCTTACTATCGCAATTTCCCCATTTTCAATTGATGGCTGGTGGCGAATACAAATTGATTGTCCGTTAGATAAAAGTGGTTCCATACTATCACCTTTTATTAAAAGCCTTTCGTTAGCTTTAGGAGGAATATCGTTGGTTGCCTCTGATAAGTACGCAGCAGCATCCTCTGCAATTAAACCGTATCCAGCAGCCGACTCTCGACCATTTATAATCAAATGTGGTGTGGATTCTTCTATAGAAGAGAAAGGGAATTCAGCACCTTTGTTGTGATCTAAGTGTGTGGACTCTGTTGCGTAAATCATATCGACATAGTCAGTGACTTTTTCTTTTCCTTTTTCTGATAAATTTCGGTATTTTTGAATAATATTTATTTCTGAAGAGTTGTAATTTGAACTATATTTCTCATTGCTATCTTCCTCTGTACTAGTAACTTGGATACTTGTTATTTTAACATGGCTTGAAGGGATTTCGATTGTTTGTATTAATTGATCGGTGCTGATCTCAAAGAAATCGCATAATGCATGTATATAAATTGATTTTGGGTCGGTTAAATTGTTTTCCCATCGTGAAATCATGCTTTTGCTGATCTTTAAATGATATTTAGTGTTTAATTCCTCAGCGAGTTTCTCTATGGACATATTTTTTGATCTTCTCATCATTTTTAAATGTTTTCCTAAATAACTTGTGATCATGTGTATTTCAACCCTTTCGTAAAGAATGTTCTTTAATTATATGATATAGTTTTTGTTCCTTGTTTGCAACGAATCAAACAAATATTCCTGTAAAGGAAAATTTTTATTGACAAGACTTTGTATAGTTGATACAATTACGTTGTTCCTTAAAAGGAATTAATCTTGTGGGGTAATTTTTTTAACTATTAAGTTCCTTTTTAGGAACAAAGGGAGGGTATTATGGAACAACAGCTAGAAATGAATTTATTAGTTCCGATTCCAGATGATCTAATTTTGATTAAAAAGATGAAATATGAAGAGTTAGAGAAGCAAGGATTATTGGGTAGATGGTGGTCGATGAAAGATTTAGAAGAACGTACAGGAAGACAAGCGACATGGTTAAAAGAAAATATCTTACTAGTTCCATTTTATAAGAACTTATTAGATATCGAGTCTGAACAAGGTGGATGCGTGTTTTATCCAACTCCAGGTACAGGAGAAAAATGGACATTTCAAGCTAAAGCAATGGCGAATTTCTTAGATACCTATTTCCCAAGTATTTTCACAAAGAAACATCGATAGCGAAAGAAAGGGTAAACAAATGAAAAATCCTACAAACGAAACAACATCATTAATTGAAAAGCGACTAAGATCACAAGTCGAAGAGCTGAAAGAAGAAAACGAAAGTTTAAGAGATGCAATGAGTGATCTTATGAGCCTGGCGTTCGCAAAAGTTATAGTGGGTATATTCACAACTGAGGTAGAGGCAAAAGCATACCAAGATCGAATTTACGGCTTAAACACAAGCGAGACATTGAGCTTAGGAAAGCATTCAATTTCAATAGATTGCAGAAAGAACGAGTGTGAGGATAACGACACATGGTCAGTTTACGTTCTCATCACAAAATACTGCAGGAGAGAGCAACAATGAAAG
>JAVBKF010000054.1:0-6168 GCA_031554215.1 Caryophanales bacterium | reverse complement strand
ACTGCAGATATGGTTGACCGACAGCGTATTGCTACCACATATTCTAATGGCGCCGAATCTATCATTTCTGTTAATGGACACGATGAAGGTGACAGTGAAACGCCTATCGAACTTGGATTTACAATACCGAATAATACGGTTCATGTCAATGAGATATTATTTAGTGCCAGATTAACAAACTTCAGAGCAACATCAAAAGCTACTCAAGGTGGAGGAGCAAGTTTCAATAGTTCAAGTGCTGGTGGAGCTACATCTACTTCTACATCGGCTGGTGGTAGTTCACAGACGACTTCTGGTTCTGGTGGTAGTTCACAGACGACTTCTGGTTCTGGAGGAAATACGACACAATCATCAAGTTCTGGAGGAGAAACTGCCGCGACTTCTGGTTCTGGAGGTAGTTCGATTGAATCATCAAGTAGTGGTGGTGGGACGTCAACATCATCTGGTTCTGGTGGAGAATCGAATCAGTCATCAAGTAGTGGTGGTGAAACTTCTACTTCTACTTCTACAAGTTCCCAAAATATAGAAACAAGTCATGGAGCATCAAATGTTCAACGCGGTATGGCATGGACAACCAGTAATGGAAAAGACCCACATGCTCATCAATTAGAAGTAACCACATATCACGAGCATGATATTACTATACCATCACATAATCATAAAGTTACTATATCATCACATACACATAAAGTGACTATACCATCTCATCAACATTCAATAAATATACCATCTCATCAACATTCAATAAATATTCCTGCACATACACATAGTGTAAATATTCCGTCTCATACACATAGTGTGAGTATTCCTGCACATACACATAGTGTAATAATACCAAACCATACACACGACTTAACACTACCAAACCATACGCACGAGATACAATATGGTATCTATAAAGGACCAACAGCAAGTGCAATGCTTGTATATATCGATAATAGATTAGTTGGTTCATTTGGATCAAGTATATCGAATGTTGACTTAATTCAATTTATGAGCAAAGATGCTAATGGTGAAGTTCTTCGTGGAGAACATAGATTCAAAATAGCACCAAATGGCCTTACTCGTGTTGAATATAATTATCAAATTAGATTGTTCACAAACGCACATGGATCTGGACAATATTAAAGAAGGAGAGATATTATGGCTTTGAGTTTAAAGAAAATGTACCCACCACAAAAAGATAGTCCTAGTACATATTTAATGGGCGATATGTCTACAACTGATACATATATTGTTGTTGGTTCTGTAGAAGTCCTTCCACAAACTGTTCCATTTCCATTGACAATTGGATTTGATAAAAGTGTTACTGAGACCGTTATAGTTACAAATATCAATACTTTAAGTAATCAATTAACAGTTATACGTGGACCAGCACCATTAGTTTGGGTGGCAGGAATAAAATGTGCTAGAGTATTAACATCTGGTGATTTATCAGCCATTCAAGACAATGTTGGGACTATAGCAACACAGACAGATATAAACACAACCAATATCGGAAAGAATATTACGGATATCGGAAAGAATACTACGGATATTTCAGATGAAGTAATAAGGGCTAAAGGAGTAGAAGCCTCCGAAGCAACTAGAGCAACCAATGCTGAGGGAGTTCTAGACACAAAGATTCAAACAGAAACATCAAGAGCTATAGCCAAAGAAAATGACTTACAAAACAATAAAGTCAATCGTACTGAACTTACAGTATTAATCACTGATGTTGCATATACGGCAGATGGGACTATGGCGAAGACGACATTTACCACTTACAACGCTCAGGCTCAAGTTGTTGGATCGTTCGATCGATATATCCCTGTTGTATCTTCAATTGCAATGGGTGTTATGACACCTGAAGCATATAATGAGATGATACAATTGCGTACAGATGTAAAGGCGCTTCAACAACAAGGTGGACGTTTCATAGGAAAAAGCTTTCCAACTAAAGCCGCTTTGGACGCATATATAATACCAGGTAAAGTTATAAGAGATGATTATACTTATGTAATCGATGATGAGACAAAAAGTGGATCAACGACAGAGTATATTTATGACGGAACAAAATTTCAATTCGCTTATGTTATTGAATTCGACCCTATTGGCATTGCTAATGCCACAACCCCAGGTATTGTAAAAAGCGATGGAGGAACCACTGGCGGAAAAATATTTGTCGAAGCCAATGGAACAATGAGTGTTATTGGCTGGAATGGCATAATGCAAAACATAGCTAGTAAGGTGAGTGCTAATGATGCTAAAATAACATTTCAGATAAATGGGGTTGATATTGATAGTATTACTCTTAATCAATCAACGAATAAAACAATTAATTTTATTATTAACAATATAGATCCAAATAGCATACAAGATTCCATGGATGGTTATATTACAGATAACGTAAATAAATATATCATAAGTGGTTAAATAAAGGAGGAATTTAAATGAAAATTACTGAGTACCCACAAACAAATTATCTTGTTCCAGAAAATGTATTTCTTGTTGATGGGCCTAGTGGGACACAAACAATTAACACTATCGATTTAGGGAAAGAATTAGTACCTAAGGTTGTTCCAGAAATGCATCGTATGATTTTCCGAGGAAAGAATCTTGGGTCAACTGTCTATGGTTTTCAACTCCAGGCCATACGAGAAGGGGTATTCGATGATCTCTTTGTTGGGGATTATTGGGAAATAAATGATATTATATGGCGCATTGTTGATATAAATTACTGGTTTAATTGTGGTGATAGTCCTTTCAACGTTAATCATCTTGTCATAATGCCAGATTGGATATTATATCAAAATGTGATGAACTACTCAACTTATAATATGGGTGATGGATATGCTGGGTCTACTATGCGCACAATAAATCTCGATGATGCTAAAACAACCATTAATGCTGCATTTGGAGAAAAGGTTAGGTCGCATCGTCAAGTTTTAACAAATTCAGTTATAGATGGTAAACCTTCTGGTTGGGCATGGTACGATTCAATAGTCGATCTTCCAAATCAGATAAACATGTATGGTAGTAGCATATTTACATCAGTTACTGATGTAAATAATATACCTTCGAGTATTGAAACAATAGACAAACAACAATTTGCTTTATTCGCCATTAAACCGTCATTTATTTTAGATAAATTCCTGGCCGGACAATGGTTAAGAGATGTTGTTGCAGATAATATGTATGCCATGGTAAGCGGCTACGGCCATGCGGGTTACTACGGCGCTACAAACTACCTTGGGGTCCGCCCTTGTTTTGCTATCGGTTAATATCCGGGACTTGTCTGGTAACTTATTAATGTAAAAGGAGATATTTATATGGATAAAAAATATACCATTAAATTAGCTAATGGCACGCTTCTCAAAGATTTAAATCTTAACGGTAACAATTATATTTCTTCGATTGAGCTAAAAGAAACTGTCTTTACTGGTAATCTTTCACCAGTTGTAATTTCTGATGGAGTAACTGATGAAATTCATGATTTTATGGAACTTATTCGACTCGCTAAATATGGAGATGAATATTGGTTTATTCTTCGTGATGTTTCGGAATCTGATGTATCAATATCTAAGCTTAGAGCCGATGTTGATTATATGGCTATGATGACAGATGTCGTATTATAAGGAGGATATTTAAATGATTGAAAAATTCGATTTGGTTAAATTTTATTACGATAATAAATTGTGGGATGAAAGTAAGGTCCGTAACGCGGTTGTAAAAGCTTGGATAACAGAAGCAGAATTCTTTCAGATAACCGGGAAAGAATATTAATAATCTATTAGCGTATATCTTTATTCGAAGATTTGTTCGATAAGAAAATTGAGGTGATTAATGACTAACGTTGACCCTTCGACATCAAAAGTTATTGTTGACTTATTAGATCGTTTTGGAATAGGCTTATCCTTCATAATTATGGTAGGATTAATCTTGTGGAGATACTTGCCTAAATTTTTAGATTTACAAGTTGAAAAAATGAAACATCAACAACAATATGACACTCAACGTCAGCAAAAATTTGATGAACAAATAGGCTTGTTTGGAAAGCTCGTTGAACAAACAAATCAAGTTATAGCTCAAAGTACAAGTGTCATCGAACGTAATAATGTAATATTTCAAGAGGCAATAACGACGAACAAGCAAGTTATTCAAACCCTTGTTGATGTTGTATCTTCCATAAATGATCTATCAGAAAGAATCGAACGACATGACCAACGTTCTGAAAAGATGAGTTTGGATATTGTTCGAATCGCTGCTAAGTTAGACATCGATAAACAACCATATCCATCTACAAATTAAGAGGTGATATTTATGGAATGGAAAACAGTTTGGAGACAAAAAGAAATTAAATATTTAATGGGGGTGTAAAATGAAAGATAATCGATATAATTATATGTCACCACAAGCAGATAAACTACTGCAGCCAGATGGATCAATAACCACAATGGCCGGAGTTGTCGTATCTCCACCATCACAAAGTCGAGCCGAAATGTATAATTCAATGTCTCCGATGGCAGCAAAATGGCTCCTACCAGATGGTACCATTGTATCCGAACTACCAACAATGGGAGGAGGAAGTGGTGGAGAAGTTTCAAAATTATACGTTGACACAAGAGATGCAGCCACATTAACTTCCGCTAAAAACTATGCCGATGGTTTATTAAAAGGTGGTTCTGATGGAACATTGCATTATATGTATGAGAATACTTTTGGTATACCAACCGGAAACGAAATACGTTTTAATCCCACAACATTACGATTAGCTAATAAACCAGCAGACACAAATGGTGATGCTCACACAGTATTAATGTTGTTAAATAATGGCACGAGAATTTATATTCAAGAGTTAGGCAATCATGCGAACTATATACGTGGTTTAATAACTGGTGATCCATTAGATAAAGGAACGTATGTAGAATATCCATTTAGTATCATCGAAACTGTCGGAATGATTCCTGAGAATAAAGTAGCATTTGCTTTTGCATCTAGTGGTCAAATCGTCACTCAAGCATATGTAGATAATCAAGATTCGGTAACAGCTCAACAAGCAAATTTATATACCGATACTGAACTGGCTAAGGAAGTACTAGTTAGGCAAGCCGTAAATACAACATTAATGAATAGTATATCTTCCGAAAAAACAGATAGAGAGACCGCTGATACCAACATACAAACACAAATTGATGGGTTACGCGGTGCTTGGGTTACAATAGGTAGGAATAATTTTGGAACCTTAGTACCAGAACAGATCGATTTGACAAATTTTGCTACTTCGAAAGGACTATCAGTATTAAGACAGGGAATTACTGTAATAAATACTTATAATGACTCAAATGATGAATGGCAATGGGTTGAGGAATTATCAAAATGGATAAACTTTGGTCAAGGTGAAATACCAACGGCTACCAATAGCGTTGCTGGTCTTGTTAAGGGTTCGATTGATCCTTTAATGATATCCGTTGGTTTGAATGGATTGATGAGTGTTAATGGATTAGACACTGAATTGTTAAATCGTCCGAAGCTAATTAAAGTAGCTGATGAAGCTACTGCCATAGCTCAAAGCGCACTTAATCCTAACGATTTATATTGGTGGTGATCATATGTTTATAGTAAATGGTCAAAAAATAAATAAATTTGTTATAAATGGCGAATCAGTAAAAGGTATATCCTCTAATGGTATAACCACATTTAAAAGCACTCCAAAAAAATACGCCTTGATAAGCACTGGAACCCAATATATTGATACCGAGATAAAACCAGAAAGCACAGGTATCGCGTTTCCTTTTGAGATCGATCATAAAGTTCTATATTATGTAGATACTCAATCTGGATCTGGAAGAAGTGGAAATTGTCGCATGGGGGCTGTTCGCGGAACTGGTGGTCCTACATATGGTTATATTTTTGCCACAGTTAATGGACCTACTATTCCACTAAATCAATGGACTGTTATAAAAGTAGCTGGTAAGAAAAATGCAGTGAGTAATTATTCAAATTTGGAAATCTCTATGGTAGTTAATGGTATCACTAATAGTGTTATTGGAACTACTAGCGATCAGCCGACATGGAATATTTGGTTGTTTGCTTTAAACAATAACGGAACTCCACAATATACTGGTTCTCAAAAAATGGAATATTACAAAATAACTTACAAAGGAAATCTAGTAAGGGATTTCGTTG
>JAVBKF010000128.1:0-6017 GCA_031554215.1 Caryophanales bacterium | reverse complement strand
GTGTTTCTAGTGTAAGAAATATTGAGAACAAGGGACATTTACTAGTCTATATGTTAAAATTAGGAGAGTGATAATTTGAATTATCTATTGATTGTGTTGTTGATTGTAGTTATTATATCTTTGTTCAAAAAGCAAAGTGATTGGTTTACAAGAGGCTATTGGGATAGGAGAAAGGAAAGAGTAGATTTGAAAAAGTCTGCACCATACGTTTACACAAAGGTGTTGAGAGTAGCTGACGACAAGTTAACAATAAATCCTAGGAATATATCGGATAAATGTTATTTTTTAGAGTTCGTTTCGTAAGTTGACGAGCTTACAGAAAAAGAGAAAGTTACTGCCGTTTTTACGGAAATAGATTTTGATAAAGCAAGTATTGATAAGCATCTTCAATATATTTGCATAAGGAATAAACAATTTGAAGGACTTGAAGTAAAGCTTAATAACAGCATGAAAACAATAAAGCTTACTGGATGGCAGTATCGGATTCTTTGTGAAGATTAATGCGTAGGTATTTTCGTAGACCTGTATAGTAGACCATTAAAAATTATATTAGATACAAGGGATATTGGGTTTTCACATTCCAATGATGAAACTGCTGAGTACTCTGGTAAGTTCTTAGTAGATAGATTTAGTTCTAAAATGATGAGAAAGGGATGAATTTGATGAATAAAAAACTAGTTGCTTTAATTTCGGTACTAGCAGTTGTGCTTATAATTACAGGAGTAACAGGTTGGACGGTATATGCGAATAATAACGAAATGGAATCAAAAGTTTCTGAAATTCAGAATGACGTAAATGCTCTTTACTCAAGTGATAAGAAAATGCTGGACACTGATATTTCGAAAGAGAAGTTTGATAGTCTAGATTCTGATCTAAAGAAACTAGAAGGGGAAGATATGTCTCAGGATACTGCTGGTAAACTAAACACTGCAATAATGGAACTTGCAACTGCGGAGGATATGTTCAAGCTGCAGGAAGAAACGAATGCATTATTGGATCAGGATGGCGCAATTGTTGAAAATGCTGATATAGCAAGTGCCGAGAAATTGGCTACTGATCTTGAGAAGACTAAGGCAGAGTTTGTAGCACTCCAGAGAGTGAAAATCGATGATGCTAAAGCGCAGCAACAAATAATTGCAGATGCAACAAATGCAGTGAATGCACTGTTTACAACGCCAGAAAGAACGGAAGTTTCATCTACTGTATCTCGTGATACATACAACAGTGCTAAAGCACTAGTAGATAGCATCAAGCAAGCATCTACAAAACAAGCACTTACTGGGTCGCTTGATCAGGTAAATACAAAAATAAACGAGCAGGAACAAGCACAAGCAGCTGCAATTGCTCAGGCAGAAGTAGAAGAACAAGCAGAAGCCAATGCCGATGCTTCGAGTAACTCAGATAGTTCAAATAACCCGAATGGTTCAAGTGGATCGAGTTCAAGTGGTTCCAATGATTCAGGTGGTAGTTCAAGTGAGTCAGGAAGTTCAAGTTCTAACTCTTCAAGTGGTTCCAATTCTGGTTCTTCAAGTAGTTCTGGTTCAGAAACTTGGCAATCACCTGAACCTCAACCAGGTGACACTTGGGATGGAGAAACCACCGATGAAGGCTATATAAATGGTGATAGTGGTAATAGCTGGGGGACAATACAGTGGTAATTTAAATTAAAGTATTAATGGAGGCACTCTTTATGGGGTGTCTTTTTATTTTGTAAAATAGGGGATGTATAAATGAAGATTCGATCACCACCCAAAAAGAGTTTGCTTTTAAAAAAGAAAAAAATAGATAAAAATAAAATTTAGGGAGTATTATAATGAATAAAAATAATATGAAGAAGTGGCTATCGCTTATGACTGCGGTAGTTTTTTTAATGCAAACTTTTTTACCATTTATACCAAGTGCTGAAGCGAGTACAAGTGGGCAAGTAGTATTCAACGGAACAGTGAGTTATGCTGGCAGCACAGTTGGCGATTTTACGGTGGATGGAGAACAGGGGTTCTGTGTGGAACATGCCAAGCCAACACCACCGACAGCAACTGCTAATGATGGAGGGAATCCTTATGCCAATAAAAAAATGGCCGCCGCTCTTGACTGGGGATGGGGAGGAACTAATAACATTTTTACAGATAGAAATCAGGGTATTGTAGTTACTTCATTAGTATTGTCAGAACTTTATACTGGAACTTCGAGCGGCACCAACACGCCAGGATATGCAGAGTTAATGGCTCATGCGCAAGCTGAGGATGTGCCTGATACTCAATTCGCAGTTTCAAGTTCTAATCTCAATAGTAGTATTATGGGGAATGTGCAGAAGTCAGAAAGTACTACTTTTACTGCTGACATAACAAACGAGCTCAGTTTTAATTTACCTTCAGAAGTAACTCATGTAAATGAAACAACTGGAGCGATACAACAAGGTGGCAATGCATCTGTGAAGGGTGGAGATACTTTTCACTTTACAGCTCCATTAAGCTATGACAGTGATTTTAATTCAGGCGTACTTCATAGTAAAGTAAAAGCGTTTCAACCTATTTTGTATAAAATGACTAATTCAAGTCTCCAAACTCTAGCAAAAGGTGGGTTTTTTGATCCAACTGAAACGATTCAAATGATCGTTCACTTTGAAGCGCGTGAAGGCTGGATTGAAGTCAGCAAGGCAGGAAACAACACGTCAAGCCTACTTCCAGGAGCAACTTATAACATCGGTGATTCATCAGGTGCTGTAGTTGATACGATTACAACAGGTGCGGACGGTAAAGCAAAGTCTAAAGGACTTGTACCAGGGTATTACTCAGTTACTGAGGTATCTGCACCAGCAGGCTATACAATTGATTCAACGTCACAATATGTAACAGTGAATGCAAATGAGACGGTACCAGTTACTTTTACAAATAAGGTGGTATTAGGTCAAATTAAACTGAAAAAAGAAGATGCTGAGACAGGTGCTAAACCACAAGGTGACGCAGCACTTGTTGGCGCAAAGTATGGTATCTATGCAGATGCCAATTGCACGAGTTTAATTGAAGAATTAACGATTGGTGAAGACCTAACAGCAAAATCAGCACCGTTTGAAATTGGTGCAAGTAGAACAGTGTATATCAAAGAAACTAAAGCACCTGTAGGATACAACCTTGATTCAACTGTACATCCAGTTACAATTGGTCAAAAGGACGAAGTAACGGAAGTGGTAATCGCAAATGAGACAATGGAAGACGAAGTAATCAAAGGTAATATCGATTTGCAAAAGTATACTAGTGAAGCAGACGGAGAGAGTGCTATGCTTCATCCAGAGGAAGGTGCTCAGTTTACTGCGTATCTCGAAAGTACTGGCGAACAGTTTGGTGAGCCTGTAACAACTGATGAGAATGGCCATGCAGCATTTACAAATATGCCATTCGGCTGGTACGTAATTAAACAGACGAAGACGCCGCCAGGAATGATTAAAGTTGATGATTTTCGTGTGAACATCAACGAAAATGGAACAACACAATACTATCAAATGGTCAATGCAAAGTTTACATCGCTTGTCAAAATTATCAAAGTAGATGCGGAAACAGGCAAAACAATTCCAGTAGCGAATACTACTTTTAAAGTTAAAGACCTTGGGACTGGTAAATGGGTGACACAAACCGTCAATTACCCAACACAAGTAACTTTAAGTGAATTTAAAACAAACAGCGAAGGCGAATTGATGATGCCATTGCCACTTGGCTACGGCGAGTATGAGTTGCACGAGGTCGCCGCACCGAATGGTTACGTTCTTAACAAAGAGCCGATGAAATTTACGGTAAATGAACAGAATCAAACAACTGGCGAGGTCATTGAAGTGAAATTCAGTGATGTAGCACAAAAAGGCATTGCAACACTGTCAAAGACTGGAGATGCCTTACCACGCACAGACAAAGAGACAACAACGGATGGCTAGCAGTATAGCTTTATTTTTGAACAAAAAGCACTTCAAGGAGCAGAGTTTGATTTTATCGCAGCTGAAGATATTGTCACACCAGACGGTACAGTTAGAGCAAAAAAAGGCGATGTAGTTGGTCATGGAATTACTGATGGAAACGGGCAAGTAAAATCACCACAACTTTATCTAGGTGAATACTATGCTGTTGAAACAAAAGCACCAGCAGGAATGGTTCTAACAGGAGAGAAAATTCCGTTTGAGCTCAAATACGCTGGTCAAGAGGTAGCGATCACGTCTACTTCGGTTAGCGCAAAGAATGTTTTGCAAGAGTTACAAATCTTAATTAACAAAACAGAAGAAACTGTCGTGTATGAAAATGGACAAGCAGTTGTCACAAGTGTTCCTGCGGATGGCAAGACTTTCGGTGTATTTGCACGAGATGCCATTTCTGTAGACGGTAAAGAAATTGTACCTGCAGACGGATTACTCGCAGTAGCAACGACCAAAGAAGGTATTGCAAAAGTAGAAGAAAAGTTCCCAGAAGGGACTTATTATGTGCGTGAGTTAGAAGCTGGAGATAAGCATGATCTAAACAAGAAAGAATATGATTTCACCTTCAAAGCAGAAAATAATGCACCGGTTGTGACAGTCAATATTGCAGATGAAAATAACAAGCCAATTGTAAATGAACTGCATAAAGAAAAGTTGATTTTAAACAAACAAAATGAATCACTTATCTATCCTGATTTCGGGTTCTCTGTAGATGGCAGCACAGACAAACCAGAATCAACTCATGTGCCTGGTGCTGGAGCTACATTTGGTCTTTACCAAGATGGTGAACTTGTGCAAACAATTGTAACTGGTGAAGATGGTACTGCTGCAGTTGAGTTATTTGTAGGAGAGTACGAACTGAAAGAGTTAAAACCTAGCTCTGACATGTACGATCTTAATCCAGAAATCTGGACAATCACAGTCACAAAAGATGGTGTAACAGTAACTGATTCGAAAGATCAAACAGTTGACTTAGAAAATGATAACTAGTTAGTAGTTGAAAATGATTTGCATAAAGAAAAACTGACAATCACAAAGTTGAATGAAACAATTGTCAACCCTGATTTCGGCTTTGCATTAGATAATACAGATCCAGCTTGGGAATCAAGCTATGCCCCAACAGGGAAAGGTGCCGAGTTTGAACTGTATCAAAATGGTAGCCTCATCCAGAAAATTACGATTGGTGAAGACAGCACAGCTGAACTTGAATTACCAATCGGTGTGTATGAGCTGAAAGAAGTTAAAGCTAGTTCAGACATGTACGATCTTAATCCAGAAATCTGGACAATTACAGTAACAAAAGATGGTGTAACAGTAACTGATTCAAAAGGTCAAAGTGTTACATTAGAAAATGATAACGAGCTAGTGGTTAAAAACGATCTGCATAAAGAAAAGTTGACAATCAAGAAACTAAACGAAGTGCTGGATCAACAAGGTGAAGAATGGAAATCACATTACGAGCCAACAGGGGCAGGCACCCAGTTTGAATTATATCAAAATGATGCATTAATCCAGACGATCACAATTGATGAGAACAGCACAGCTGAACTTGAATTGCCAATCGGAGAATACCAGCTGAAAGAAGTAGCTGCAAGCTCAGATGAGTATGCTGTAACAACTGAAGTTTGGACAATCACAGTAACAAAAGATGGTGTAACAGTAACTGATTCAAAAGGTCAAAGTGTTGCATTAGAGAATGATGAATTATTCATTAAAAATGATTTAAAACAAGGTGAAGCAGAAATTTCTAAGCAAGAAGTTGGTGGTTCCGAGGAACTACCAGGTGCCACTTTAAATGTAAAAGGTGAAGACACTGATATCACTTGGGTATCTACGAATGAGCCAAAGAAGCTGCAGCTTAAAGATGGTACGTATACATTAACTGAAACATTGCCAAACGATGGTTATGCACTGAATACAGAGACAGTCACATTTGAAGTGAAGGATGGCGAAACGACTAAGGTAGTTATGCACAATAAACGTTTGCCAGAGCCAAAACCGTCACTTGCTCCAACGACAGGTGACTATTCACCTACGGCATGGGTATTTGTAGTACTTT
>JAVBKF010000217.1:0-11960 GCA_031554215.1 Caryophanales bacterium | reverse complement strand
CGATCCTGTTCAGCTCAGACACTACCGTCAGCTTAAATCTTTGTATAAACTGTTGTTGAAACGTTTCTCTGATCTTGATTATAAGAACTACCGCAAATGGGGTAACTTCAAATGGGAATACCTGATGGAAACTGATGTTGTCCATCGTTTACTATCCATTCCCGATGAGCTTAAAGATGCTTATTTCTACTATCAGGATTTTCTGGATGCCTTTGAAAACTCAGAGGCTGACTCATTTTTTAGTTCCATTAAGGAATAATTTGATTCGTTTTAATTAACTTGTTCTCATTTCCTCTTTGTTCTGACAACAAAAAAAAGCACGATCAACATGATACATTGATCGAACTTTTTTACCCCTATTATTCCTATTTGACAGAGAGCCGATTTATCCTGAAACATTTTTTCTCTTTATCACTATTTCAACTGTTAAATCATTGTATAGCGGTCTTCCTTCTCAGCCTCTTTCAGCTCAGTGAGAACCGGTACTGCCTTACGATAACGCTGCATACCTGTTCCAGCAGGTATTAATTTACCAATGATTACATTTTCTTTTAATCCAAGTAACTCGTCACGTTTACCTTTGATTGCTGCATCTGTTAGTACACGCGTTGTTTCCTGGAAAGAAGCTGCTGATAGGAATGAATCCGTTTCAAGCGATGCCTTAGTGATTCCAAGAAGAACTGGTCTTCCTGTTGCAGGTGCTTTTCCTTCGCGTAATACTTTCGCATTAGCAACGGTAAATTGGTTCACATCCATCAGTGTTCCCGGAAGCACTTCAGTATCTCCAGCATCAGCGACGCGCACCTTCTTCATCATCTGACGAACCATGACTTCGATATGCTTATCACCAATTTCAACACCCTGCATCCGGTAAACACGCTGAACTTCTTTTAACAGGTATTCTTGTACAGTACGCACATCTGTTACCTTTAAAAGTTCTTTAGGATCAATTGATCCTTCTGTTAATTCTTGACCACGCTTCACAGCTTCACCTTCAGCCACTTTCATTCTTGCACCAAAGTGTGCGGCATATGTGCGTGTATCCACTTCGCCCTTAACCGTTATTTCAGACTGCTTCTCTCGTACTTCAACGATCTCAGTTACGATACCATCAATTTCCGAGATAAGCGCTTGACCTTTTGGATTACGCGCTTCAAAAAGTTCTTGTACCCTTGGCAAACCTTGGGTAATATCGTCTCCGACAACACCACCAGTGTGGAATGTTCTCATCGTAAGCTGTGTTCCTGGCTCACCGATTGATTGTGCGGCAATGATACCAACTGCTTCGCCCACTTCAACCTCTTGACCAGTAGCAAGGTTACGGCCATAACATTTCTTACATACACCATGTCGTGTATTACAAGTGAATGCAGAGCGAATCCAAACTTCTTCAACTCCGAGCTCTTCAATTTTCTGTGAAATATCCTCGGTGAAAAGCTGGTTCTCTTCAATGAGTACTTCTTTCGTTACCGGATGAAGTACTTTCTTACGAGAGTAACGTCCTAGTAAACGCTCTTCGAGACGTTCAATAATCTCAGTTCCATCACGTAATGCGGCTACGAGTAAACCTCTATCCGTACCACAGTCATCATCACGAACGATAACATCCTGCGCAACATCAACCAAACGACGTGTTAAGTAACCTGAATCGGCCGTTTTTAGTGCTGTATCGGCAAGACCTTTACGCGCACCATGTGTTGAAATAAAGTACTCAAGTACCGTTAGTCCCTCACGGAAACTTGACTTGATTGGTAACTCAATAATTCGTCCAGCAGGGTTGGCCATCAGACCACGCATACCAGCGAGTTGCGTAAAGTTGGATGCGTTACCACGGGCACCAGAATCACTCATCATAAAGATTGGGTTAAGGTGATGAAGGGAAGCCATTAGCTTACCTTGAATATCGTCTTTCGCTTCACTCCATACAGCAATTACACGGTCATATCGCTCTTCCTCCGTGATTAAACCACGCCGGAACTGCTTCATAACTGAGTCAACTTTTTGTTGTGCTTTCTCAAGGACAACTTGCTTCTCTGGTAGTACCACGATATCATCCACACCAACAGTAATACCTGCACGAGTGGAATATCTAAATCCCAAATTCTTTAGACGGTCCAGCATTTTTGATGTTTCAGTAATATGGAATCGCTTAAATACTTCTGCAATAATATTACCAAGGCTACTCTTCTTGAATGGTGACACAATTTCTTGTGCAGCAATGAGTTCTCGAACATTCGCCCCAGGAGCAACAAAATACTTTTCTGGCGTCTTATCCTCTAGATTTGTTCTAGTAGGCTCGTTCAAATATGGGAACGTCTTTGGTAAAATTTCATTGAATATTATTTTTCCAACTGTTGTAATGATCAGCTGCGTTTTTTGCTTGTCGGTAAAAGTTAGATTATTCAAAGATCCTGCATTAACAGCTACACGTGTGTGCAAATGGACAAATCCAGTTTGGAATGCAAGCAATGCTTCGTTCGGGTCTTTGAAAATCATGCCCTCGCCAATTGCACCAGGTCTTTCAAGTGTTAGGTAATAGTTCCCTAGTACCATATCTTGAGATGGAGTTACAACTGGTTTACCATCTTTCGGATTCAAAATGTTTTGTGCAGCAAGCATCAAAATACGTGCTTCTGCTTGCGCTTCATCTGAAAGCGGTACGTGAACGGCCATTTGGTCACCATCAAAGTCAGCGTTGTATGCTGTACAAACGAGTGGATGTAACCGAATTGCACGACCTTCAACTAGCACTGGCTCAAACGCCTGGATACCTAAGCGGTGAAGTGTTGGTGCACGGTTTAATAGTACTGGGTGTTCGCGAATCACAGATTCTAGCACATCCCAAACACTATCATCAAGGCGCTCAATCTTACGCTTTGCTGCCTTGATATTTTTCGCAAGATCTCTTGCTTCCATCTCTTTCATTACGAAAGGCTTGAAGAGTTCTAACGCCATTTCTTTCGGTAAACCGCACTGGTACATCTTCAGGTTTGGTCCAACTACGATAACTGAACGACCTGAATAGTCAACACGTTTTCCGAGTAGGTTTTGGCGGAAACGACCTTGCTTACCTTTGAGCATGTGTGATAATGATTTAAGTGGGCGATTTCCTGGTCCTGTGACTGGACGACCGCGCTTACCATTATCAATGAGTGCATCAACTGCTTCTTGCAGCATCCGCTTCTCATTTTGCACAATGATTCCAGGTGCTCCTAGGTCTAACAACTTCTTGAGACGAATATTCCGGTTGATTACTCGGCGGTAAAGATCATTCAAATCGGAGGTCGCAAAACGACCACCATCTAGCTGTACCATCGGGCGAAGCTCCGGCGGAATCACGGGAAGTGCATCAAGAATCATCCACTCTGGTTTGTTACCAGAATGTCTGAAAGCTTCAATTGCCTCAAGTCGCTTAATTGTCCGAACACGTCTTTGACCTTGTGAAGTTTTCAATTCTTCTTTCAGAAATTGAACTTCTTTATCAAGATCTAAATCTTCTAGTAATTTTTTAATGGCTTCTGCGCCCATAGCAGCAGAGAAGCGATTGCCAAATTTCTCTTTTGCTGCACGATAGTCTTTTTCACTAAGAAGTTGCTTTCTCTCGAAAGGCGTTTCTCCGGCATCAGTGACTACGTAATAAGCAAAGTAAATAATTTCTTCCAGTGCTTTTGGTGACATGTCTAGAACAAGTCCCATGCGGCTTGGAATTCCGCGGAAATACCAAACATGCGTAACAGGCGCAGCTAGTTCAATGTGTCCCATACGGTCACGACGAACATTCGCACGCGTTACTTCAACACCACAGCGGTCACAAACAACCCCTTTATAGCGCACACGTTTATATTTACCACAGTTACACTCCCAGTCTTTCGTTGGTCCAAAAATTCTTTCACAGAATAGACCATCGCGTTCTGGTTTAAGGGTACGGTAGTTAATTGTTTCTGGTTTCTTCACCTCTCCAAAAGACCATGAACGAATCTTATCTGGAGACGCTAAACCAATTTTCATATACTCAAAATTGTTTACATCTAGCAAGGGTAACCCTCCCTTTATTAAAGTGCTTGGTATAAATGGTCGTACGATGAAGAAGTAGATATGCCGTCTAACAAAGGATAATGATTTTCCAAAGATGCTTCCGCATTCAAGAGAAAACCATATCCCTAATCGCTGGCAAGTCTCGAACCCCATGTGATCTATCACCGACTTCTGAGCATGAACGCCTGAGCCAAGCTAAAAATCGTTTAATTCTATTATTCGTTGACACTTACTGGCGTTGCTGGTGGTTCCGTGACATCTTGCTTTGGCTCTAGCAACTGTCCTTGATTCAGAAAATCGTTTTGATTATCGTCATCTTCATCAAAGTTTCTAAGCTCAATTTCTTTTTCGTCAGCTGATAGGATTTTCACATCCATACCTAAACTTTGTAGCTCCTTAATCAATACCTTGAATGATTCTGGAACTCCAGGTTCTGGAACACTTTCACCTTTGACAATTGCCTCGTATGTTTTCACACGGCCAACAACGTCATCGGACTTCACAGTGAGAATTTCTTGCAATGTATATGCAGCACCGTAAGCTTCGAGTGCCCACACTTCCATCTCTCCAAATCGCTGTCCACCAAACTGTGCTTTACCGCCCAGTGGTTGTTGCGTAACAAGTGAGTATGGCCCTGTTGAACGTGCATGCAATTTGTCGTCAACCATGTGCGCTAGTTTGATCATATACATGATTCCTACTGAGACACGGTTATCAAACGCCTCACCTGTTCGGCCATCATAAAGGACTGTCTTGGCATCGTCTGCCATTCCAGCTTCTTTGATGGTACCCCAAACATCTTCCTCAGTTGCACCATCAAATACAGGAGATGCAACACGAATGCCTAATTTCTTTGCGGCCATTCCAAGATGCAGTTCAAGTACTTGACCAATGTTCATCCGTGACGGAACCCCAAGTGGGTTAAGCATGATGTCAACTGGTGTGCCATCTGGCATATAAGGCATATCTTCTTCAGGAAGAATCTTCGAGATAACCCCTTTATTTCCGTGACGTCCGGCCATTTTATCACCCTCAGAAATCTTACGTTTCTGAACAATGTAAACACGGACTAACTGGTTGACACCAGGTGGTAATTCATCCCCATTATCACGAGTGAAGACTTTCACATCTAGTACGATTCCGCCACCACCATGTGGTACGCGCAGTGATGAGTCACGGACTTCACGTGCTTTTTCTCCAAAAATAGCATGAAGTAAACGTTCTTCAGCTGTTAGCTCTGTAACACCTTTTGGTGATACTTTACCGACCAGTAAATCTCCGTCTTTCACTTCAGCACCAATACGGACAATCCCGCGATCATCTAAATTCTTGAGTGCATCTTCACCAACATTCGGAATGTCGCGTGTGATTTCCTCAGGTCCAAGCTTTGTATCCCGTGCTTCTGATTCATACTCTTCAATATGGATTGATGTGTAAACATCGTCTTTGACAAGGCGTTCACTCATGACAATCGCATCTTCATAGTTGTAACCATCCCATGTCATAAAGGCAACAAGCACATTTCTTCCGAGTGCCAGCTCCCCTTTGTCCATTGAAGGACCATCAGCAAGGATTTCTCCCTTTTTCACCTGATCGCCTACTTGGACAATCGGACGCTGATTATAACAAGTTCCTTGGTTTGAACGAATGAATTTAAGAATATTATAGCGATCTAAATCACCGGATACTTTCTTTCCATCGACTTCAATTAGACGACGAACATGTATTTCTTTCGCCTCAACATGTTCAACGATACCTTCAAATTTACAAATGACAGCGGCACCTGAGTCAAGACCGGATTTGTATTCCATACCCGTCCCTACAATCGGTGCATCTGGTTGCATCAGTGGTACAGCTTGTCGTTGCATGTTCGCTCCCATGAGCGCACGGTTCGAGTCATCGTTTTCCAAGAATGGAATACAGGCTGTTGCCGCAGAAACGACTTGTTTTGGTGATACATCCATATAGTCAACACGTTCGCGCTTCACTACGATATTCTCACCACGGAAACGAGCAACTACTTCCTCGTCCGCAAATGAACCATCTGGATTGAGGCGAACATTCGCTTGTGCCACAACGTAATTATCTTCCTCATCCGCGGTAAGATAATCATTACGGCTTGTCACATGTCCTGTCTCAGGGTCAACTCGGCGGTATGGTGTTTCAATAAAACCATAGCGGTTTACCTTTGCGTAACTTGACAGGTTGTTAATCAAACCAATGTTTGGTCCTTCTGGCGTTTCAATCGGACACATCCGGCCATAGTGAGAGTAATGTACGTCACGTACTTCAAATCCAGCACGTTCACGCGTGAGTCCCCCAGGTCCAAGTGCAGATAAACGACGCTTATGAGTTAGTTCTGACAATGGATTTGTTTGATCCATGAACTGTGATAACTGTGAACTACCAAAAAATTCTTTAATTGAAGCGATCACTGGACGAATATTAATTAATTGTTGTGGGGTTACAGAGTCAGTGTCTTGTGTCGACATTCTTTCTTTTACCACGCGTTCCATCCGTGAAAGACCAATTCTAAATTGGTTCTGCAGTAGCTCTCCAACTGAACGCAAACGACGATTCCCAAGATGGTCAATGTCATCTGTGCCGCCTACTTGGTGTAGTAGGTTAAAGAAATAGCTCATTGAAGCAATAATATCTGCTGGTGAGATATGCTTAATATCAGTTGGTACATTTGCATTACCAATGACAGTTAAAACTGATTCACCATCTGGATCATTTGGAGAAAGAATTTTGACAGACTGAATCTGTACATCTTCTTCTACCACCCCGCCAGTTAAGGAGACTGTTGAATAGCCAATGTTCTTCTCAAGATATGGGATAATTCTGTCCAAAGTACGACGATCAAGGAAAGTCCCTCTGTCAGCAATCACCTCACCAGTCTCTGAATCAACAAGTGGCTCTGCTAGTTTCTGATTGAATAAACGATTCTTAAGGTCTAGCTTTTTGTTGATCTTGTAACGACCAACATTTGCTAAATCATAGCGCTTCGGATCAAAGAAGCGAGTAATCAACAGATTTCTTGCATTTTCTTCTGTTGGAGGCTCGCCTGGGCGCAATCTTTCGTATATTTCTAATAGAGCGGCTCTTGTGCCGTCCGTATTATCTTTTTCTAATGTATTTCGAAGGTATTCGTTGTCACCAATCAAGTCAATTATTTCTTGATCAGAACCAAAGCCAAGTGCACGCAGAAGAACCGTAACTGGTAGCTTTCTTGTACGGTCAATGCGGACATAAACTATGTCTTTCGCATCGGTTTCATACTCTAACCAAGCACCACGATTCGGAATCACTGTTGCAGTGTAGCCTTTTCTACCGTTCTTGTCGATCTTGCTATTGAAATACACACTTGGAGAACGCACAAGTTGCGAAACAATAACACGTTCAGCTCCGTTAATAATAAAGGTTCCTGTTTCTGCCATTATCGGGAAATCCCCCATAAAGACTTCTTGATCCTTCACTTCACCGGTTTCTTGATTATACAAACGCACTTTAACCCGCAGTGGAGCAGAATAAGTCACATCTCGTTCCTTAGACTCTTGAATTCCATATTTCGGCTCACCAAGGCTATAGTCAATAAACTCTAGCTTGAGCTTTCCCGAATAGTCATCAATTGGAGAAATGTCACTAAACATTTCTTTCAAACCTTCATCCAAAAACCATTGGTATGAGGAAGTTTGAATTTCAATTAAATTCGGTAATTCCAATTCTTCACTAATTCGGGCGAAACTTCTGCGTGTGCGATGCCGACCGTATTGCACCATTTGACCTGACAACGAATCCACCTCTGTTCAAATAAGATTTAGATGAAAAGACATAAACGCCTATAATTGAGGAGCAAACTATACTTGAAACACCTCATACGTTTATGACATAGCAACTTTTATGCGGAAACAGTTCATCAACAATGTTCCCAAGCTCTAGGATTACTAAACCTATTACTGAAAAAGTACACAATAATCCAATTTATCTATTGGCATCTTACCATAGTATCATAGCAAAAAGCAAACGTCAATGATTAAAAAAACCCATATTCCCACTTTGATTATGCCAGTAGTACTCCTAGACTGCAGTGTGCTTTCTTTTCATTATTTAGTTTAGACCAATTTCGATGCGGTCATAATCCAATATCCCTTTTTTTTCACAATAATTTTCGCATTATCGAAAACTTCTTCCATTCTAGCCAAGGCACTTGGTGCGCCCTGCTTCTTTTGGATAACCACCCAGAGCACACCACCTTTCGCAAGCTTATCATGTGCACCTATCAGAATTTCGTGTACCACTTGTTTACCAGCACGAATCGGTGGGTTTGACAGAATCGCTGCAAATGCCGTTTGCTTCACTGCTTGATACAGGTTACTTGAGTAGATTTCAAGATTTGAAGTATGATTTATCTTTGCATTGACTGTAGCAAGCGCGATAGCACGGTCATTGATATCAACCATGTGTACAGTCCGCTCCGCATGCATTGCAGCTACACTAATGCCAATCGGCCCATAACCACAACCAACGTCAAGAATCGAACCATTGATATCCTTTTCAATCTGAAAAGTCTCAATCAATAATCGCGTGCCAAAATCAATTTCCCGTTTTGAAAAGACACCTGAATCAGATTGAAACACAAGTTTCTGCCCTTGTACCATAAAATTTACTTTTCTTGGCTGGCTTGTTACTTGCGGGTTCTTGGAATAGTAATGTTCAGTCATGTTGTTCTCCTTCAATCACTGCGAAAAAATGCAGCTCATTTGTATCCGGTTTCTTCTTCAGAAAATCGTACGAGAACCGCGTGCCAAAATCTTCCTTGTAGTACGGAAAAAGCCCGCTGAATTCCAGCGAGCTTTTTCCTTATTATTACGATTACTTAAGTTCTACGCTAGCGCCAACTTCTTCAAGTTGAGCTTTCACTTTTTCAGCTTCGTCTTTCGCAATGCCTTCTTTGATTTTGCTTGGTGCATTATCAACAAGGTCTTTTGCTTCTTTAAGTCCAAGGCCAGTTGCTTCACGCACAACTTTGATTACTTTGATTTTTTGGTCTCCAGTTGAAGAAAGAACTACGTCAAACTCTGTTTTCTCTTCAACTGCAGCAGCGCCACCAGCCGCTGCCGCTACAGGAGCTGCTGCTGTTACACCAAATTTGTCTTCAATTGCTTTCACTAGATCATTTAATTCTAGTACTGTCATTTTCTCAATCGTCTCAAGAATTTGTTCTTGTGTCATTATTATTTCCTCCTAGTAGATAGGTAATGAAGTCATACTGCTTCCAAATGCTAAGCACTTGCAGAATCAGCTAGCTACTTTCATTCCATTGGTTAAATTTGAGTTATGCTTCTTTTTGTTCTGCAACTGCTTTTGTAACAAGCGCAAAGTTACGTACTGGTGCTTGAAGCACGCTAAGCAACATTGATAACAAACCGTCTCTTGATGGAAGCTCTGCAAGTGCTTTCACTTCAGCAACAGAAACAACTTTTCCGTCCAGGATACCAGCTTTGATCTCAAGCTGTTCGTTCTTCTTGGCAAATTCATTAAGAATCTTTGCAGGTAGAACTGCATCTGTAGCACAGAACGCGATCGCATTCGGTCCGGTTAGACAGTCATTCAATCCTTCGATTCCAGCTTTGTCGACTGCACGTCTCACCATTGAGTTCTTGTAGACTTTAAAATCTACACCAGCGTCGCGAAGTTCCTTGCGGAGGTTCGTTACCTGCTTTACTGTAAGCCCACGATAGTCAACAACAACTGTTGTTAAGCTTTCTTGTAATTTACCAGTAATCTCATCAACAACTGTTTCTTTTTCTTGGATGATGCTTTTCATAGATACACCTCCTTCTTCTAATCCTAGGTCAATTTGCTTTAACAGAAGAAAATCCACGCCTACCATAGACGTGGATGTACATTGTAAAATAAATTACATGATTGTACCTCGGTAGGAAATTAAGCTCACGCGGAAGCACCTACTGTCTGTGGCAAGTTGATTTAGTTTTGTAAACATGCTTAGTATTATAACAATCAGCTAGGCTGATGTCAAATTACTTCTTACTAAATGAAGCTGGATCTATTTTAACACCAGGACCCATTGTTGTCGTCACTGAAATGTTTTTCATGTAAGTTCCTTTTGCTGCAGATGGTTTCGCTCTTTGAAGTGTGTCAAAAATTGTTGCACAGTTGTCAACAAGTTTTGCATCGTCGAATGAAATTTTCCCAATCGGACAGTGAATATTCCCGGCTTTATCAACACGGTATTCTACTTTACCCGCTTTGATTTCGTTAACCGCTTTTGTTACGTCAAAAGATACTGTTCCAGTTTTCGGATTCGGCATTAAACCTTTAGGTCCAAGCACACGTCCAAGTTTACCAACCTCGCCCATCATGTCAGGTGTTGCCACGATAACATCAAAGTCGAACCAACCTTGTTGGATTTTTGCGATAAAGTCTGTATCACCAACATAATCTGCACCAGCAGCTTCTGCCTCACGGGCTTTGTCACCTTTAGCAAATACAAGTACACGTTGTGTTTTACCTGTTCCATGCGGTAATACAACTGCACCACGGATTTGTTGATCCGCTTTCTTTGGATCTACACCTAATTTAAATGCAACTTCTACAGTAGCATCAAATTTAGTAAAGTTTATTTTCTTCGCAAGCACAATTGCTTCGCTAACTTCGTATAATTTCACACGATCAACAAGCTTTGCAGCTTCTTGATATTTTTTTCCTCTTTTAGCCATCTATATTTCCTCCTCAATTGTGGTGATAACGGACTAGCCTCCCACTTTAATCAGGTGCTGAATGTTTCAGCATAAAGCATTCACAATCTTAATCTTCGATTGTAATTCCCATACTACGTGCGGTACCTTCTACCATACGCATCGCCGATTCTACATTTGCTGCATTTAAATCTGGCATTTTTGATTCGGCAATTTCACGTACTTTCTCACGCTTAACAGTTGCAACTTTGTAACTGTTCGGTTTGCTTGAACCTGACTCGATATTAGCAGCTTTCTTTAAAAGTACAGCCGCTGGTGGAGTTTTTGTAATAAAAGTAAATGAACGATCCTCGAAAACTGTAATCTCAACAGGAATGATTAGGCCCGCTTGTTGCTGCGTGCGCTCATTAAATTCCTTACAGAATCCCATAATATTAACTCCTGCTTGTCCAAGTGCTGGACCAACCGGTGGTGCTGGATTCGCTTTCCCTGCTGCGATCTGTAACTTAACCATTTTAATAACTTTCTTTGCCACGAGAACACACCTCCTATAACTTGTGTTGTGGTTAACTGGATATGATATTTATCCTCCCACATATGGCGAATACCTAAGCGGTTGCTTATGATATTGGATTACACGATTAAAAACATGTAACCTTATGAATGATACCATTTTCCCAGGCAGATATCAAGTCTAAATTTGCACCACTTGCGCTTCTCTAAGCAATCATCTTTGCCCAGATTTTACAGAGGTTCGTCTGTTACCGAAATGAAACCCCAGAAAGTTAGCGTCTCTGGATAACAGAAACATGTTGCTAGCTTTCCGAGGTATCGTGTGTTGTGTAACTAGAGTCCTCTAGTTGTTTTGAGCGGCTACTGCCTTTTTCCGCTTTAAAATGATTAAAAACGCTAGCGTTGTAAGGAAATACACTAATGCATGATGATTGGAATCACCTGTTTTTGGCATTGTTGATTCTGATGGTATTTTTGCCTGCATTTGTGGTTTCGCTTCCACTTGGATTTCAGCATTCTCTTGAACTTCTTCTCGGTCTAGTGTGACAGCTTCTTCAATTGTATTCTCTTCAATTGCAACTTCTTCAATTGTATTCTCTACAAATGTTACTGGTACATCAATCACCGTTGCTTCACCTTCATCATCAGTCAACAAAATCTTTGTTTCCTGAGTACCTGGCTTCGAGGAGT
>JAVBKF010000171.1:0-49022 GCA_031554215.1 Caryophanales bacterium | reverse complement strand
CATTACATTTAAAATGCCTGTTGCCGCTTGGCAGAGGACGAGTACAAATGCAATAGTCCAAGACCAGCACAGCACAGTTAGCTCGGGATATTGGCGCCAGTATTGAACCATCATTTTGAATATCCAAATCGACAATATTGCAGCAGCCAAGCGGTGAAGTGTTTGCACCCATTCGGGTAGCGTGCTAGGGTATTCAAAGCCATTCCCGGCAAAAGGGAAATTTAAATTGGCAAGTAATGCGTCGGTATGGCGTACAAGTGCCCCGCTATAAATGGCGATAAATAGGAAAGCAAACAGCCACAACGTTTCATTCCTCATCTTTCGTGACACCACTAAATTTTCAGTGCCCCATTTCAGATCAAATTCAAAAATCAGTAGTGCTAATAAAAATACAGAGGCAAAAGAAATCAGTGAAATGCCAAAATGAAGTGCCATAATAAAGTCATTTTGTCCCCAAAGCACAGCCCCGGCACCAAGAAAGGCTTGTACAAAAAGAAAAATGACAGAAGTAAGTGCTAAAAAGGCCACTTCCTTATTTCCCCGGTATGCGCGCCAACTAAAGAATGACAACGCCAACACAAAGAATGAGCCAAAAAATGTACTCAGCCTATGAGCCATCTCAATAATCAATTCTGGTGTGATGTGGTCAGGAATAATCTCACCTTGACAAAAGGGCCATGATCGACCGCATCCGAGCCCTGAGCCAGTGCTTGTTACAAGCGCTCCGCCGATTAAAATCGTAAACATGGCAAGTGTCGTTAAGATAGCCAGTGGTTTCAATAGCTTCTTCATAGAAATCGCCTCATCTCAATTAATTTATGGAACCTTCTTATTTAGAAACAGCATGACCATCCAGCAGTAGCGACGGACAGTAAAATAGGTATTATGGTGAGAGATAGACCTGAATAAACAGGGGAATCTCGCCTTTGTAGCCAGTGAAGCATTAAGTTTGTGAATTGAAAATGGCTGGCTTATAATTAGACCGAACTAAAGAGATAAACACCGACGCCTCAGGCAAGCGGCAAACTGACAGAACCATGATATCAAAAGCTAGCGAAGAAAATTCGCTAATATTCGTTCTTATCTTACCTGAAACGCGAAAAGATTGAAAGAATTTTGCAGTATTGTTCTAATATGGTTTAGTTCTGAAAATAACTGCAGCGAGGGGAATGCGAGTTGCAAAAATCGATATTCAAAGACTATCTAGCTCTGATAAAAGTGGGCATTGTTTATTCAAATTTATTTACTAGCTTTACTGGAACGTGGCTAGCGCTTTATTTCACAGGGCAGGGTATTATCGACAATCTGGGAACGATTTTTTTAAGTTTACTAGGGACAGGCATGATCATTGCTGGTGCTTGCGGTCTCAATAACTATATTGACAGAGATATTGATCATTTGATGTCGCGGACGAAAGAGCGACCAACGATTACTGGGACGATTAGCCTCCGCACTGTACTACTTCTTGGATTTTGTTTTATCCTAATTGGCCTTAGTGCACTAGCTTATTTATCACTCGCAGCAGCGGTTGTTGGACTAATAGGCGTTTTCATCTACGTTGGCGTTTACTCGCTATGGGCCAAACGAACGACAGTATATAACACCATCATTGGTAGTTTTGCTGGTGCTGTGCCGCCAATCATTGGCTGGTTATGTGTTGACCAAACCTTGCACCCTGTTGCCATTGGGATTTTCTTATTAATGTTTATTTGGCAGCCTCCCCATTTTTACTCACTCGCAATTAGAAGGTGTGAAGAATATCGGGCGGCCGGTATCCCAATGATGCCTGTGGTCAAAGGCTTTGACCAAACCAAATTGCGAATCATCGGCTGGATTTTGCTTTTGTTTCCGGTACTCTTCCTCCTCCGTGACTTAGGCGTTTACCTGATCGTGGTGCTAGCACTCCTGTCACTAGGCTGGCTCTATATCACTTTAATAGGCTTTAGGCAAGCAGATACAGGCCGCTGGGCATCAAGAAATTTTTTCTACTCATTGAACTTTTTAGTTTTTAGTTTTTCCGCAATGATTGTTGTCACCTTGATTGACCGGCTACTATCATAAATATTTTTCAATAAAAAATGATCTTTTCGACAAATTTCATCATAATTCGCCGAATATTCTGTATTTATATGTCTTGATAATCTATCAGGGCTACTCGTTCGATTCTCTAAAAAAATCAATACTGCATAGAGGGGATTTCCATGAAAAGATTATTATTTCTATTGACTGTACTGCTGCTTGTGGTCACTGGGTGTGGAAATGCATCCATCTCGACACTGACACCAGCAGGCGATGTAGCAAAAGACCAATATGAGATTATGTTAATTACTGCTGGGATTATGTTACTTGTGATGATTGTTGTGATGGCAATCTTTTTCATCGTGATTATTCGCTTTCGTAGGAAGAAAGGTGACCAGTCGATTCCGGTTCAGGTTGAAGGAAATCACAAGCTAGAGATTATCTGGACAGTGATTCCGATTCTACTCCTGATTGTGATTGCGATTCCAACAGTGATTTATACATACAAACTAGCTGAAACTGCACCAGCGAAAACAATGAAGGGCGATGCGATTGTCATTAATGTTCGTTCCAATCAATACTGGTGGGAATTTGAATATCCGAAGGATGGCATTGTCGTTGGACAAGAACTGGTCGTGCCAACAGACGAGAAAATCTATTTCAACTTGCAGTCCTCTGATGTGAAACATTCATTTTGGATTCCGGCTGCTGGTGGGAAAATTGACACGAACCCTGATAATATCAATGAATTCTACCTAGAATTTGATGCTGATAAGGCTGCTGAAGCTGGAAATTTATTTTCGGGGAAATGTGCTGAGTTATGTGGTCCATCCCATGCACTAATGGATTTCAAAGTCAGAGCAATTCCTCGCGCTGAGTATGACAAGTGGGTGGCTTCGATGAAAGCAACGGAAAAGCGTGCAGCAGCTTCAGCAGCGGAGCCTGATGGTGAGGCAACACCCGTAGCGACAAATGGTGATGCTGATGAGATGGTTGCAATGGGAAAAGCGACCTTTGAACAAAGTTGTATCAGCTGCCATGCTGTCAGTGCGGTAGACAAGAGACCAGCAGCTGCGCGTTTAGCACCAAATCTTGCAAACTTTGGCGATCGCACAAAAGTAGCTGGTGTGCTCGATAATACAGCGGTCAATGTCGAGAAGTGGCTTAAAGACCCTGAATCGGTGAAGGCAGGTAACAAAATGACAGGTAAATATGGCGATTTATCAGATGAAGAGATTCAAGCCGTGGCAGCCTACTTGCAAAGCTTGAAGGCGGAATAAGGGGGATACTATGAATAATGCAGCATTCGCTCCTACTTATGGCAACAATATTAAACGAGGTTTTTGGGGCACGATTTGGAAGTATATGACCACAGTTGACCATAAGAAAATTGCCAAATTGTATTTATTTGCTGGCGGATTATTTTTCTGTGTTGGCGGAATTGAAGCAATGTTTATTCGCATTCAACTGGCGGTGCCAGATAATACGTTTCTGTCGTCAGGTATGTATAACCAAGTGATGACAATGCATGGAACAACAATGATATTTCTCGCAGCCATGCCGCTCATCTTTGCGTTCATGAATGCGATTATGCCACTACAAATTGGCGCCCGAGATGTGGCATTTCCGTTTCTGAATGCGCTTGGTTTCTGGTTGTTTTTCTTTGGTGGACTTTTTCTGAACTGCTCTTGGTTTCTTGGCGGAGCACCTGATGCTGGCTGGACGTCATATGCTAGCTTGTCTCTTGTCAGTGAGTCGCATGGGATTGATTTCTATGTGCTCGGACTTCAGATTGCCGGGATTGGTACCTTTATTGGTGGTATTAATTTTATCGCAACTATTGTGAATATGCGTGCACCAGGGATGACTTATATGCGGATGCCGCTGTTTACTTGGACAACATTTGTTACATCGGCACTGATTGTCTTCGCTTTGCCGCCACTGACAATTGGCCTTGCGCTGATGATGCTTGATCGTTTGTTTGGTACCCATTTCTTTGATGTCGCGAATGGTGGAAATACGATCATTTGGGAGCACTTGTTTTGGATTTTCGGACATCCTGAGGTCTATATTCTCATTTTGCCTGCTTTCGGAATCTTTTCTGAAGTGATTCCAACTTTCTCAAGGAAACGGCTTTTTGGCTATAGTGCAATGGTCTTTGCGACGGTACTAATTAGTTTTCTCGGCTTTATGGTATGGGTGCATCATATGTTCACTGTGGGTCTTGGTCCGACGACAAATGCTGTCTTTGCTATTGCAACTATGGCGATTTCAGTCCCGACTGGGATTAAAATTTTCAACTGGCTGATGACGATGTGGGGCGGGAAGATTACGTTTACAACACCAATGTTGTATGCAGCTGGATTCATTCCATCCTTTGTCGCTGGCGGTGTGACAGGTGTGATGCTCGCCACTGCACCGGCTGATTTTCAGTATCATGATTCCTATTTTGTTGTAGCCCATTTTCATTATGTCATTCTCGGTGGCGTCATTCTTGGACTATTTGCAGGCATCCACTTTTACTGGCCGAAAATGTTCGGCTATCTGTTAGATGAGAAATTAGGGAAATGGACGTTTTGGTTATTCTTTATCGGTTTCCATCTGACCTTCTTTATCCAGCATTTCTTAGGGCTATGGGGAATGCCGCGCCGTGTGTTTACTTATGGCGCTGGGCAGGGCTGGGATGCAGCGAACCTTGTCTCCTCTTTTGGTGCCATCTTCATGGCGACTGCGACGATCATTTTGATTGTCAATGTGATTCGCTCGTCCATTAAACAGGAACGTGTTTCTGGTGACCCTTGGCAAGATGGCCGGACGCTTGATTGGGCGGTTTCATCACCAGCACCTGAGTATAACTTTGTACAATTGCCACTCGTGCGGGATCTCGATGCCTACTGGCTTGAGAAAACAGAAGGAAATGGTCGCCTTATTCCTGCAGAACCGCTTGGCGATATTCATATGCCAAATGATTCTATTCTCCCTTTTACAATTGCATTAGGGCTATTCATTGCCGCATTTGGTATTATGTATCACGGCGAATATGACGGATGGCCTTGGTTCCTTGTCCTATCAGGTGGTTTGACCACATTTGGTTCAATGTTCATTCGTTCAATCAAAGATGATCTTGGTTACCATATTCATCAAGAGGAATTGGAGGAAGAAGTCCAATGAGCACAGAGATGAATTATACAACGAAAACATGGCCAGCTCATCCTGAGAAAGTGTCGATGGAAGGGAAGAATAAATTCATCGGCTTTTGGATGTTTCTCGCAGGGGAAACCGTTCTCTTTGGTTGTTTGTTTGCCACCTATCTTGCACTACGGAATCGTGGCGCAGACCCTGCGATGGCGAAAACACAGGACATGTTTGAACTGTCACTTGTGTTCATCGCAACGATGTTACTACTCACTAGTTCACTCACAAGTGCCTTTGCCATGTATTATATGAAGAATTTTCAATTTAAAATGATGCAAGTTTGGCTAGGAATCACCGTACTGCTTGGGCTTACATTTCTGATCTTAGAAATTGGTGAGTTTCACCACTATGTCACAGAATTCCACCATACGATGACAAGCTCTGCTTTCGGGTCTTCCTTCTATTTACTAGTTGGCACACATGGTGGGCATGTACTCTTCGGGCTTTGCTGGATCATCACTTTAATGGTCCGTAATGCCAAACGGGGACTGAGCCTGTATAACGCACCAAAATTCTATGTCGCGACCCTTTACTGGCATTTCATTGATGTTGTCTGGGTTTTCATCTTCACGGTTGTTTATTTAATGGGAATGGTGGGGTAGCGAATGCAAGATCACAAACGTGAACTTTCTGACGAGGCACTTGCCTATCGTAAAAAACGAAACAAGGAAGAACTGAGATACCAGGTAATTTCCTTCTTATTGATGATTGCACTAACCATTGTTGCCTTTGCAATTGTCGCAGGAAAGACAATTGATAGCCTTTACTTTGTGCCATTTCTGCTGTTACTCGCAGTTGTGCAAGTCGTTCTGCAACTATTCTATCTAATGCATATGAAAGAGGAAGGCTACGGTGTCGTTCAAATTTTCCTCTTAGCAGGCACCTTTGTCACCTTGATTGTCGCAGCAACATTTATCATTGAAGTATGGGTCTGACGGCTGAAAAAAAGGCGCTTTTGGTTGAGCAGAAAATGAGCGTGAGGCTGTCATCCTGATTCGCGATGCAAGTAAGCATTAGCGAATCATAAGGAAGACCCTCCTAGGAGGTTGTACTATGTTTGCATTGAAGATTTTCAGCTTCACTGCGCTTTGGAGTCCCTACCTCTTGGTTTTTCTTATCATCCTGTGGGGAGTGGCGATCACTTTCATTCATGAAAAGAAAGAACGCATTTGCGCTACAATTGCCGTCTGTCTTTTCTATCTGACGAAAGGATCACCACTTGATCTTCTTGGGCATATTTCTTTCATGTTTCATATGATCCAGATGGCCTTACTTTTCATTGTGCTCCCGCCCCTTGTTTGGCACGGGTTACCGCTTAGGCTCGTGACGAAAATTGTCCATACGCGTGCATTTCTCGTGTTATCAAAGCCAGTTCTTGCTTTACTTCTTTTCAACGCCATGTTTTCTTTCTATCATGTACCATTTATCTTTGATTTCGTGAAAGTAAGCATGATTTATCATAATCTAGCGATTGCTTTCCTGTTTATTTTAGCATTAACGATGTGGTGGCATATCTTTGACCGAGTTGATAATGGCCATAATATTTCTGGGTTACCGAAAATCGCTTACATCTTTGGCAATGGGATCTTGCTAACGCCGGCTTGTGCCTTAATTATTCTATCGAGTACGCCGCTCTATGCAACTTACTCAGACCCTAGTAAATGGCTGGCTGCGATGGCACTCTGTGTATCGCCAGCTGTATTGCAGAATCTGCACATATCAGGTCCAGAATTTTTCCTCGGCACGAACGTGGTTCAGGATCAGCAAAATGGCGGCGTGATCATGAAAGTATTGCAGGAACTGGTCTATGGCGTTTTCCTAGCGATTACTTTTTTTAAATGGTTTGCTGTGGAAAAGGTGCGAGCAGATGCTGAGACAAAACAAATGATGCAAAGGTTGAATATGAAGTAAGTTCGCCACCGAATGGCTAGCACTTGTTTAATCAATTTGTAAACTGATAATCGTAAAGTTTGGGAATATAGGTTTGCTATTTTGCCAATTTCCTATTTGAATATGAGGAGGATGACCATGCAATTATTACCGACGATTAGTACCTTATGTGTGGATATTAGTGCAATCTTAATGATCATCGGGATTCGCCAGATTAAAAGGAAAGAAGTGGACAAGCACCGGCGCACGATGACACTATCAGCGCTGTTTGCCTTGGGGTTCTTTGTCATATATGAATACCGCACGATCTTTATTGGCAACTACGCATTTGGTGGTCCGGATAGTTTGAAAACGTTTTACCTTGTCTTCCTCACTGTGCATATCATTGCAGCCACGCTTGGGGCAGGGCTTGGCGTGGTTAGTTTAGTAAGTGGTTACCGGAATAAACTTGGTCTGCACCGTAAGATTGGTAAGTATACATTAGCAGTTTGGCTGCTAGCAGCAGTGACTGGGCTCGTTGTTTATTTCCTCTTGTTTGTCATCTATCCGAACGGGAACGAAACCAGTTTGTTAAATTCGATACTAGGATCTTAATCTGATTGTGTAAGCATTGATTTTCCAGCAGTGATGGTGATGTTTTCGTAGAAAATTACGCAAACATCACCATCATTTTTTTGTGGGTGATCAAAAAAATGGTATCGAAAACTGGATATCTAGATGTGATTTCCCGTTATCAATTTGTATTTATTCACCAGTTGGAGAATGATTGATGATATTTGATCTGATGTTTTTTTTCTCAGGGAATGAAATGAAGTACAATTAGATAGGAAACCGGTACATTCATATTATGGAGCTTGTGCTCATCTTTAAACCATTCATCAAAATCTAAAAAGTGGGTATAAGGAGGCAAACGATGAACAATAATATGTAGTAATATTGCAACTGCAAAGATGACGGGTTAGCTGTAGCTGGTTGTGATTGGAGATAATGTGTAGTAATGTAAATAAAAATAAGGTAAAATGGTATGATCGAGAAAGATAACAGTTAATAGAATCATGTGAGGGACGAGGGGTACATTATGATATTGGTAACAGGCATAACAGGGCATTCAGGCAGCTTCTTCTTAAAGCGACTTGTTGCTGAGAATTACACTGGCAAGATTAGGGTGATTGTTCGCGAAAATAGTCAGACAAAATTAATTGATGAGTCAGGTCTTGATATTGAAAAAGTAGTTGGTGATTTGACAGACCTTGCTTTTCTAGAAACCGCTATGAAAGATGTCGAGACAGTCATTCACATCACTGCCATCCATTACTCAAAAGGACTTGTAGATGTTGCTATCAAAAGTGGTGTCAAATGGGCAATTCTTGTACACACTACGGGTCGGTATTCCAAATACAAAAGTGCATCAGAAGAGTACATAGCCATTGAAGACGCTATTTTGACAAAAAAAGCACAGATTGGTGTAACTGTTCTCAGACCGACAATGATTTATGGTTCATCGAGAGATCAAAATATGTACAAACTAGTTGATTACCTCTATCGTCACCGGTTCTTTCCGTTGTTTGGAAAAGGAGAGAACTTGATGCAGCCAGTTCATGCAAAGGATTTGGGTGATGCTTATTACGATGTACTAGTGAATCAGTCAATTACAATCAATCATAATTATAACCTTTCTGGGAAGCATCCGATTCAATATGGCGATTTGGTTCGTTTTGTTGTAAAGGAACTGAATACGAAATGCAGTGTTCTTCAATTCCCGATTTGGGTATCCGTTTGGGGTGCGAGAGCGTACAGTTTAGTTTCTAAGAACCCCCTTATTTCTGTGGAGCAAGTTTTGCGAATGCAGGAGGATAAGGTGTTTTCTCATGAAAAAGCGAAGAAAGACTTTGGTTATAACCCTGTGTCATTTCAAGAGGGGATAAAAGGTGAAATCGAAGAATACTTGCTGAGCAAAAATGTCGTATACAATGAGATCGCAGTAGAAAATGAATAAGAACAGAAAGTTCCTGAATCTTTTGCGGTTTGGGTGCTTTTATTTTATGTAGAGAATGGCTAGGTTCGCATTAAACTATTGTTCGTTTTAGTTGATTATTTTTCTATCGTCATTTTAGAGCTGGACTCGTTGCGGGGAGACGGTACTAAGTGCATTCCTAGCAGTTTGAGCGTGTTTGTTATCGCAGAGCTGTTGAAGAATGATTCCACTTCATCAAACCAGGGAATTTCATACAATCATTGTGATAAAGAGCCATTAAATCCTTATCAATCGAAGGTATTTAGTGGCTTTTTCGTCAAATGAATACTGACCCCTTGTCAGTATATTTATAAAATAAGTAGAATTCTTCGCAGTTAAAATAGTATAATGGTATACATGTAAAAATCTTATGTTCAAGGGGCTTATTGTGAGGAATAAAATCTCGGTAGTTGTTTGTACTTATAACGGTGAAGAATTTATAGAAGAGCAATTGTCCAGTATACTCAATCAATCGCGGCAACCAGATGAAATTATCATCGGTGATGATGGTTCTTCAGACCAAACGCTTGTGATTGTGAGAAAACTACTTGAACAGTCTGCGATTCCCTATAAAGTAATTGAAAATAAATCAAGTTTGGGTGTAACCAAGAACTTTGAAAATGGTATGGCTCATTGTAGTGGTGATCTGATTTTCACAGCAGATCAAGATGACTACTGGGCTCTAAATAAAGTTGCCATTATTGAAGAACGAATGATGCAGTATCCGCAGTGTTTACTAGTATTCACCAACGCTGCGATTGTTGATCATCACAGGGACAGTCTCGGCTATACTGCATGGGATCAGTTTCTGTTTAATCAGAGAATGCTTGAGAGTCAAAGTTATTATGAGATTTTACTCAATCGTTGTATAGTTACAGGTGCAACGATGGCAATCAGACGAGAATTATTTGAAAAAAGTATGCCATTCCCAGCGAACTGGCTTCATGATGGCTGGCTTGCATTGAATGCATCAATAGACGGCCGGATGCAGGCAATCGACGAGGAGCTAATTGATTATAGACAACATTTAAGCAATGTTGTTGGTGCGAAACAGACTACTTTTTCTAAACGCGTAAGTAAGTTTTTTAGCGCTTCAAACATGCTTAGAGCAACAAGAGAGCAGGAATACCAGAGATACTCGGCGGCACTTGAACGATTTTCTGAACAAGGAATCAGTCAGGATGATCAAGAATTGATGACAAAATGTGTCCACTATTGGCAAGAGATGGTTCAACTAAATTCCGCACACTTTTTAAAACGCATTAAAATTATTTTTAATCATTTTTTTAAGGGTAATTATGTTAGGTTCAATCGTGGCAATAAAAGCTTTCTGAAAGATTTATTGGTTTTGTTTAACTAATATATAGGATGAATTGAGCATTAACAACCAAAAGTTGTCAACAATAATGAGGATTTCAGGGGGATTTTGATGAAAACATGTCGTATGGTTAGTTTAAATCTTCTCACACGAATCAAAAAATAATATGCTATAATGAATTTTGAAAAAATTATGTACGACTCGGAGTGTTTTTATGAATAAATTTGAACGTTTTTTACTTACAGCGTGTTTTATTGAATTATTCGTTGGTGGCGGTGGTAGATTTCTTGAAGTGGGTCCTTTTTCCCTTAGACAGATCATATTTATTCTCATCCTAGTGACGTATGGTTTAAGGATTATCTTCACAAAAGGGCTTCTTGATCCTAAAATAAATAAGTTTATTTCGTTTAATATCGGATCAATCGGTATTTACTTGCTCCTTTTTTGGTGTTTGGTCAGCTCAGTGATTGGTCTTGCTCACGGGAACGCATTTTCTACGATATTCACTGATTTCTTTCGGATTTCGTATTTGCTGATGTATTTCCCAATAGCCTATTACTTTACAGAAGGTTTCATGAAAAAAGAGCTTATTTTTAGAATTTTGCTGTGGTCAGGACTGGCAGTAGCGATTCTGACAGTATCAATCGATATTTGTGGTAAATTTATTTTCAAGGATAATTTTCTTGATTTCTATAATTTCATTAACAATGTTTTTAGTAACGATATGTTTTTCCGGCCAAGCCGCGGTGTGTTTTATAAGAGTCACTTATATGTTCTTTTCGCCGTTCTTATCAGTATCCAAAGTATTTACCGAAAAAAAGCTGGTTTCCTCGAGGCGGCAATGGTTCTTTTGGGGCTGGTATCAATCGTATTTTCGGAGACAAGAGGGCTTATTTATGCACTGATGTTTGGTGTTGTTGCATTGACGATTGTTGATTTTGTCCATGTGTCCCGATTTGTCAAGGGGGTTGCTAACAAGGCAAAGGTGCTTGGTTCAAAGGAATTTGTTCCTAAACTGGTTATCTGTGTATCGCTCGTGTTTCTAACGCCTTATTTATCGAAAAGCATGGTGATGGCGCGTTTTACTGAAGATACGAAACAAGTCACGCCGTCTCAACATAATCAGGATAAAGAGGATCCGGTTGAACGTGACGAAAGTACCAATTACCGCGTTATGCTGCTTCAGGAATCGAGAGATATTGTGACCTCGAGCCCTGCAACATTTATGTTTGGTGCTGGTTATGGAACGAAGATAGGTCCTGCTGAGCAAGTAATTGAAATCAGTGGGGTAGATATTTTGGTTGAACAAGGCCTCATTGGTCTTGGGATTTGGATTTTTGTTTGTCTTATTATCTATATCAACTATTTCAAAATATACCGGCTCGGAGCGGAACTCACAGATATTGATTGCTCGATTATTGCCTGTATGACAGCCATTGGGTTTTTAACAAATGTGAATCCGTTTATCAATAATCCAATTGGCATTGGTTTCTTAGTATTTGCGATTGTTTGTTCGCAAGTTCGTTTAAATGAAGTGAGACAATCCTTACCACAGTAAATTTAGATAAATGAAAAAGGAGTTTTCATAATGAATAAAAATATCCTTATAACCGGCGGTGCTGGTTTCATCGGCAGTAAATTGGCACTTAAATTGATTGAGAAAGGGTATAAAGTGACCGTTCTTGACACGTTGTCACCACAAATTCATGGGGAGAATGGTAGGGAATCTGAATTATTTCAGTCGATAAAAGATCAGGTGACTTTTATCAAGGGGAATGTGACGAGCAAAGCAGACTGGCGAACCGCGCTAAAAGGTCAACAGGTAGTGGTTCATTTAGCTGCTGAGACTGGTACAGGCCAGTCTATGTATGAGATCAATCGTTACATTGATGTCAATATTAAAGGAACGTCCAATTTACTCGATATGCTAACGAATGAAACGCACACGATTGAGAAAATCGTTGTCGCATCCTCGCGGGCCATTTATGGTGAAGGGCGATATCAATGCCCTAGTCATGGTTATGTGTACCCAGTGGAGCGAGCGGATGAGGATATGGCAAAGGGTGATTTTGAAGTTAAATGTCCACTATGCCGATCAGAAGTAACGCTTTGCCCAACGTCAGAGGATTCAAAGATTCACCCGACGTCTATTTATGGCATCACAAAGCAAGTTCAAGAAGAACTGTGCATGGTAGCGGGAAAATCGCTGGGCATTCCGGTCGTTGCTTTTCGCTATCAGAATGTGTACGGACCCGGTCAGTCGCTCAAAAACCCATACACAGGCATTCTGTCGATTTTTTCTACCAATATTAAAAATGGCAATGACATTAATATTTTTGAAGATGGCGCGGAGTCACGAGATTTTGTTTATATTGATGATGTTGTTGACGCAACCATTCTTGGAATTGAAAAGGACGAAGCAAATTTTGAAAGCTTTAACGTTGGGACTGGTATCTGTACTGATGTCATCACGATTGCAGAAGCTTTAAAGAGAAATTATAAAGGGTCAATCGACATTCATATTGGCGGTAACTATCGTCTTGGCGATATCCGGCATAACTTTGCAGATCTAACAAAAATTCGCGATTTGCTTGGATTTAAGCCAAAAGTCATGTTTGGAGAAGGCATCAGCCGTTTTTCTACATGGGTAGATCAGCAAGAAGTTGAAGTAGATGATTACGCGAAGTCTATTGAGGAATTGCGCAGTAAAGGACTCTATAAATAAGCTGCCTTCGAGCATACTCGAGAGAGATAGAGGTTTTCATGACATGGATAAGCAGTTAAGTAATAAGAGAATTCTTTTCTTATGTCCTCAGTTTTTTGGCTATCATGAAGTAATTAGTCGGTCAATGAGGCAACAAGGAGCGGTTGTGGATTTTTATGATGAGCGACCAGCAAACTCGGTGGCTTTTAAAGTTGCCCAGCGACTAAGCTCGGCGACTGTCAATAAAAAGGTGCATAAATACTATAAGCAGATTTTAGCAGATATTTCTGATAACCACTATGACTACATCTTGATTATTAGAGGTGAGTCAATCCCGGTTGACGTGCTAAAGGAGTTGAAATCACAATTTTCTGAGGCGAGTCTGATTCTTTATCTATGGGATTCGATGGAGAACAATCTTTTTATTAAAGAAAAGCTACAGTACTTTGATAAAATGTATTCGTTTAATGATGAAGATTGCAAGCAAATGGGCTTCTCTTTCCGTCCGTTATTCTTTTCAGATGATTACGTTACGATTGGTCAGGATCAATCAAAAGAGGATATTGATGTCCTCTTCGTAGGAACTGTTCATAGTGACAGATATAAAATTCTAAATGAAGTGAAGAAGCAACTTGCAGAGAAGCAGCTAAGTACATATTTCTATCAGTATGTTCCTAGTAAAATGATGTATTACTTAAAAAGGATATTTGTCAAAGAGTACCGCGGGACAAAGGCATCCGCTTTTCGCTTTGCGCCAATTTCAGCGCAGGATATTTCAGCTCTTTTGAGAAGATCGAGCACAGTCATTGATATACAGCATGCAAAGCAATCAGGTCTCACGATGCGAACGATTGAAATGCTTGGTGCGAACAAAAGAATGATTACAACCAATCATAAAGTGAGTTATTATGATTTCTTCCATGAGGACAACATCGAGGTTATTGATCGTGATGCTGTGGAGATTAACGCCAATTTCATCAAGGCAAACAAGTATGAGATAGATGAAGCAATCAAAGCAAGATATCATGTGGATTACTTTGTTTTAGAATTATTGGGTATTGTCAAAGAGGATCATCAGTATATGATGGATACGGCTATGATGTCTAAACAGTCTAGCTAATGGTAGAAACCAGAGAGGAGCCGTGTTATGAATATTTCTGTCGCCATGGCAACCTATAATGGGGAAAGATACATTTCCGCACAAATTGACAGTATTCTGATGCAATTATCGGAGCAGGATGAACTGATTATTTCTGATGATCATTCAAAAGATCGTACGCCCGAGATCATTCAATCCTATATTGAACGAGATGCAAGGGTCAAACTATTTCCTAATCACAATCAAAGTGGCGTTTTAGGCAATTTTGAAAATGCGATTCGTCAATGTACAAATGAATTGATTTTTCTATGCGATCAGGATGATGTCTGGGCCACAAATAAAGTGGCAGTTGTCAAAAGTCATTTTATCAAGGACCCAGATTTATTGGTCGTGTTGTCCGATTTAATGGTTGTCGACGAGAACCTAGAGGTCATTTCAAATTCTCTGTTTAATGACCTGCATAGCAAAAAAGGGATCGTTAGAAATCTCGTCAAGAACTGTTATATTGGTTGTGCGATGACATTTAGAGCTGATTTCAGGAGTAAGGTCCTTCCTTTTCCGAACGTTCCAATGCATGATATGTGGATTGGCATCCTAGCAGAATGCACTGGTAAGGTAGCATTAATTGATGATAAGCTGATTTACTATAGAAGACATTCAGAGAATGTCACACCACTTCAGAGTAAATCAAGCGTGCCCGCTATGATCCGGTGGAGAGTGCAAATGATTACAGCGTTGACAAAAAGAATTGTCTTTAAAAAGTAGCTATTAAGTAGGAATCTAGAAGGATGGTAAGGTTAAGATTATTACATTCTTCATGGAAAAGGGAGGAAAGGCTAACTTGCTTTTATCGGATAGTCTGTCAACTAGAAAAAATAATTTTGATATTATTCGCTTTTTTGCGGCATCACTTGTGATGGTTACACATGCTTGTTTCTTGGCAAATGGCGCGGGGAGTTATGAACCGCTCGCAGCTTTAACCCATCAGGTTACGTTTGGCGGGCTCGCGGTTAATATCTTTTTTGTAATTAGTGGTTTTTTAATTACGATGAGCTTCCTTAGAGCAAAGAGTCTGTGGCAATTCCTTAAAGCACGTATTCTTCGTATTTTTCCAGCACTTATTTTTGTTGTTTTCTTCACTGTCTTTATCCTCGGACCTGTGGTGACTAGCCTTGGTACAGCGGATTATTTTTCAAGGCCCGAAACGTACAGGTACTTAAAAAATATCACACTTTACTATACGATATTTGATTTACCAGGCGTGTTTATTAACAATGTCTATCCTTTTGCGGTCAATGGTTCATTGTGGACACTTTGGTACGAGTTTGTGATGTATTTAATCATAGCGGGTCTAGGTGTTACGAAATTACTCCGTTATAAGTCGGTTTCGGTTTTGCTGTTTTCTTTGTTTCTAGTGCTGTCTTTTTTAGATTATAGCGGCGGTTATTGGTTTACCAATATTCAATTTATTCGCTTGGCACTATACTTTTTTGCTGGGACCTGCTTTTATCTCTATCGTGAAAAAATTGCGCTCACTCATCTCTATGCGATTGTAGCAGTCATTTTACTCTCCATTGGGACGTATTATGGCTATATGGACGAAAGTTTCGCTGTGTTCGGTTCGTATTTAATTTTCTATCTCAGTTTAGGTCCAGTACCTAAATTCACAAATTTCGCAAAGTATGGCGATTTTTCTTATGGGATTTATATCACGTCTTTCCCAATTCAACAACTCGTTGTTCAGCTGTTCCACAATGAGATGACGGCTGTGCAAAATTTCATGATTGCCTTCCCGGTCACAATCGTTTGTTCATTCATCTCATGGCATCTCATAGAAAAGAATGCTTTGAAGTTGAAGAAATATAAAATATCAGACATGTTCTCCCGAAAAGAAAGACTCAGAGGTGTGTAATCAGCCACTTCTGAACGATGGTTGAACTGGTAAACGTTTACTTGCAATTCTAGTGCAAAGAGAAAACCTCTTAAAAAGCTTATCAAAAGCGATTTGAGAGGTCTTTCTATTTTCAAGGTATTCTATTTAGATTGATTATTAAAATCCGTACTGCGTGGTCTGAGAGGTGCGTGTGCTCTATTTGCTTATTCTTAAACAACAAAGCAAAATATTTTGAAGTTAGCATGCGTTTCCTTATACTAAACGCCAATGGCGCTTAGTTCGCCCGTTGGAAATTGGATATCTCAATGAAGGTGTTGATCGTAAAGTGTCAACACAACATCAGGCAACCTTTAGCAAGGAATCAGCGAGTTGATCAACGATTTTCTGACACTTCTCAATGAGCGGTGCTGGAAATACTTCCTCATCACCGTATGTTATGCCATGAGGATAGTAATGACGTCCCAGTAATGGAACTAGTAACTTCACCTCAGCACGAGAACTGCCGATGTCACCTGTTTGACAAGTTGCGCGCAGTCGCAAATAATAAGTCACGTCGTCGACGATGAATTTACGATCAAAGGTAATCCGTTCATAATCCCAGTGTTCCCCGCGGGTTAAGTAGTAACAATCCATTATTTCTTCTAATCGCTTTAGATCCATCACTATCTCATCAATGCCAGTGTTCTCAAATTTCACGTAAATGCCTCCAGTCTGCTATGAAACGGCTCGTACTTTCATAGTAATAGTAATGGATAGTTGCCTGTTTAGCAATTAATAAACACTCACATGAGTCGCATAGGAAGTGGTGCAAGATGAAGCAATTTATTCGTAAATTGATTTTGGTAACAATTGGACTAATTTTGTTGAAAACAGTGCCATCAATGCTCTGGAATGAACCGACATTACGACCTGTATCCCCATCATTATCATCAACGGACTCAAAGGCAATTGGTGAGGTTCTGCCGCGTCAGCAGAGAGAAGCCGCGCTTGGATCATGGATGGGGAAAGACGCTGACGATTTGATAAAGACATACGGAGAGCCCGCACGGGTTGATCAAACTGAATATCATTTTGACTGGTGGATATACAATCAAGAGCTGACCAATTACAGACAATTTGCCATTCGTGCTGGAAAAATTGTCTCTGTCGTTGGTGCAGGAGAGGCAGCGAACGTTTCCCCCTACCGAATTGGTGAGCAAGTTGGACAGTATAATACGCTGATTGATTTTCAGGATAGTATCCAGTTTCATTTAAACGGTGAAAAATACAGTGTAAAGCCAAAGGAAGCCGATTACAGCACGCAACCGCTCGTTGAAGTAGGCAACCATTTAGCGGTCGTTTATATTGATAAAATTGCTGGTGTAGTCTCTGCTGTACGATTCATTGACCAACAAATGGTAGTGGATTTAGCACTCTATCCATTTACATACACAGGGGAATTGCCTCACGCGAAAGTTGTTTCCCGTACAGAGAAACAAGCGATTCAGCGTGGATATGAACTAGAGGTTGTCGATATTACAAATGCGATTCGTCTGCAAAAAAATCTGACACCGCTGATAGAAAGGGCAGATGTGTCGCAAGTGTCACGCCTTCATAGTCAAGACATGTTTGACAACGATTACTTTTCTCACGTTTCATTAGATGATAAGACGTTAGCGGATAGAATGGCGGCGGGAAAGATCGAGTACCGACTCGCAGCTGAAAATATCGCAATGGGCTATACAGATTCTTTAGCTGTTGTCGAGGGCTGGTTAAATAGCCCCAAACATCGTGAGGCATTACTAAATCCTGATTTTACTTGGATTGGCAGTGGGATTGAGGGGAAATATTATACACAAAACTTTATTAAAAAATAAGGTTGGCATCTGCGTGTTTTCACGAGAGAAATAAGCACCTTATCGCTACTCGCTCATAATTTATTTTAGAATAAAAAAATGATGGGTGGTGTTTCATTTGAGTAAAAATCTTCACCCTTCCGTAGAATTATTTAAACAATTCGTGCAAGGGAATCCGGCAATCGTGCAAGAGGTACGATCAGGAAAACGAAGTTGGCAAGAATTATATGAGGATTGGCATATGCTCGGCGAAACGCATGAATCGTGGCAGGAAATCACTGAGGAACCAGTTGCCGTCAAGGCAAGTGAAGCTAGTTCCGAGGAAAAAGGGGACTTTCTAGGCCAGGTGCTAGGCTATTTAAAGAAGATGGATATGGCACAAGTACAATCACAGATGCATAATCTGAGTTCCGCATTGGCAACGGTGCAGGGATTAATTGGTCAATTCCAATCTGGTTCAAACAAGAATAGCTCAGGCAGTTCCTCAGGAGAACAATCACGTCCGCATCCTTTTGCTTTCCGAAAAGATTAGCCTATTCCTGCAATAAACCTTGATGGAAAGGTTCGTATGATTTTCACCCATTCATGCCATCATAGAAGTTAATACTATCTACACCGCTGCGGTACATTAACATGGAATCTCTGGCGGCGTAATCAATTGATTAGGAAAATATCGAGACATCTGGGTGGTGCAGGGAGGGGATACGATTGCGGCAAGATATCTATTCGTACATCGAAGCGGATAAAGATATGCTAAATTACCTACGATTAAACCCAATTTGGTACCGGAAACTGATGCGGAATCCAAGTCTGATTTCTGATTTTCAGACGGAAAGCAAGGTCTTTTTTAGAAAGTCAATACCTGACCGAGTCCATCAATTCTCAAATGGTGTTCAAGCCGCTTCGATGATGCTGTCAATGTTCCGTGGCTCGGCATAAAGCAGTTGCCTGCAAAGCCGCGCTTGTTTTCGTAACTGCTTTAAATGCGGTCAGGTTCTTTCCCGAAGCCATTGTACCTAGCGTCCGCAGATCATTGGTGGAGGAAAATTGTTGGGACATATGATGCATGTTGTTTTGAAAACAGTGTTACGCCGTAGCAGGTTCTAATGATAGATAAACAAACGTGATGATGCCGAGATGCAGTTGTTCTTTGAAGAAATGTTCATCCTTATGGAGATAAGGGATCTGTTGACATAGGATTTACATTTTCAGTGTCAATTCACGAGGCCGGGGCAAGGAATCGCCTCAAACAAATTAGAACAACACTTTTGAAAAGTAGCTGAATGTGGTAAAATAACGCAGAGGTGACTACTGTGTATACATCTTCTGAAATTGTATCGATACTGGATCAAGCAGAATCAATTGCGAAATTGATCACCGCCTCTGAGGTTGGACAATGTTATCTCACGCGGTTAGATCAACTACAAAAGGATGAGAGAGCCCAACAATTGATTAGGACTTTTAATCAGCAGAAAGTCATTTTTGCTGAGGTGGACAGGTATGGAAAGTACCATCCTGATCGCAAAATCGAGTCAGAAAAATTATTCGTGGCTTTGCAAGAAATGGAACAATTAACTGTCGTCAAACATTTTAAGCAAGCGGAACGTGCGTTAGAAGAGCTACTCAGTGAATTGAGCGGTATAATCGGACAAACCATTGCATATGAAATTGATGAGGATTCAGTTTGTTATAAAGGGATCAAAGTAGCAGAATGCGCCAACATCACAGGGAAAAGCTGAAAGTATTCAACCGGGTGGAATTGTGCTACAATCTAGTTAATAATGTCAATTTAGTCGAGGTAAAACATGTTTGTTGAAAGACAAGGACTCATCGTATGGCTTCACTCGTTAAAGAATATTAAATCTCTTCATCGTTACGGCAATGTCCATTACATTTCCAGACGCCTGCGCTATGCAGTTATTTATTGTGACCAAGAAAAAGCCGAGCAAGTGACGGCTGACCTTGAAAAGATTTCTTCGGTCAAAATGGTTGAGCCATCCCATCGTCATGAAATCAAGCTAGTTTTTGAGGGTAAGAAGATGGAAAGTGAAATGAGAGAAGAAATTTTACCTTAGGGTAATTTGCGGGCTTCTTGGTGAGTCGTGAGAAATGGTGCAAAATTTTATGAAGTGATTGCAAGTATGCCTTAGAATAATACAAGTGTTTTCAGGTATCGTAATACAACATCAGCCGTTGGCGCTGGTGTTTTTTTATTGTTTATCGATACAGTCCAGGGTTAGATGAAATAGTTGGTGTATGGAAAGCTTTCTAGGGGAGATGTAAAGACTAATAACCTTCTGGGTTTGATACCGAATAATGATATTCGGTATCAAGCAGAAGGAAAAAGGGAGAGGAGAAACATGATAAAGCCATTGGGGAGAATAGCTTTACCTGCTCACACAACAGCATGAATGCCGTTGTAGAATCATTATGGACAAATTGACGATAAATATTCACTACCATCAAAATTTTTTCTCAAAAAGATCTTTAACATAAATTTTCGTTGCAGTCATTTCATGCGAGCTTGTTTTTATAGAAACTTTGCTTCTATGAATTGCTGAAACAAGCGCAGTGTGCTACAGTATTTTTGATGTAGTAAGTATTTAGAAAGTGAATTGTTGGCGCGTTATAGGGGGGAACTGATATGAGAGTAATCTCGGGAACTTGCAAGGGAATGCCGCTTCGGGCAGTTAGTGGCCTAACCACAAGACCGACAACGGATAAGGTGAAAGAATCGCTCTTTAATATTATTGGGCCTTATTTTGATGGTGGCATTGTGCTTGATTTATTTGCTGGTAGTGGAGGTCTGGGTATCGAAGCCCTAAGCCGAGGGGCGGACAAGGTCTATTTCGTAGAGAAAGATCGTCAAGTGGTGCGGATGTTACAGCAAAATCTAGATTTCTGTCAGTTGACAGCACAGGCGAAAATAATGAAGCTAGACGCACTACGCTGCGCGCAGGCGCTGGTAGCTACTGGATGCAAGTTCAACTATCTATTAATTGATCCACCTTATAAAATAGCAGCGAAAATACCTGATATCGTTAGTCATCTAGCTGAGGCTGGCTTGTTGGCCGGCGATTGCTTGATCATCTGTGAACATGGTGAAGAGACTACATTGCCAGCCGAAATTGGCGAGCGATTTAAGCAGTTTCGCCAAACGAAGTACGGCATCACTAGATTATCATTTTATCGGGGTTAATAGGTGCTATCCAGAAAAGTTGACCACTGATAAAGTTGTAGGGGGAATGGAAATGGGGAAAATTGCAGTCGTGCCAGGGAGCTTTGATCCAATTACAAATGGTCATTTGGATATTATTGAAAGAGCAGCAAAAATATTCGATGAAGTCTACGTCGTATCACTTGATAATTTAGGCAAGCAACCGTTATTTACAGTTGACGAACGGACTAAACTCATTGAAAAGAGTATCGGACATTTAACGAATGTAAAAGTGGATCGCTACTATGGCCTTCTTGTGGATTATGCTGCTAAGGTAGATGCGGCCGTCATTGTTCGCGGTTTGCGTGCGGTTTCCGACTTTGAGTATGAAATGCAAATTACATCAATGAATCGTGTTTTGGATGAAGAAATTGAAACATTTTTTATTATGACAAAGAATAAGTATTCGTTTCTGAGCTCATCTATTGTGAAAGAGGTCGCTAAATTCTGTGGCGATGTATCGGAGTTAGTTCCAAAGCATGTAGAGGAAGCACTCAGAGAGAAATATTGTCCTGTTGATCCTTTAAAATGAAAAACGAAATGAGCTGTGTATAAATGAGGTAATGCTACTTTAATGGCGCTATCTCGTTTTTTGTATTGCGAGTGATTGCGCCAAATGGTTATCTGGGGTTCATCAGCGTTGATCTTCTGCCAAATAAAACAAACAATTTTCCTTGATTGAATAATCTCATCATGATATTCCTCTAAATACTCGCTCATACAATTATAAAATTACGCTTCTACAGAACTTATGGTACGGCTACAATAAACTGAACAAAAAAATAAGGGTCATGTAAAATAGAAGGATAAGAGGATGAACAATATGACCAAGAGACTAAGAAGACCATTTACAACGGAATTGAAGAAACAGATGGTGCAGTTGCATGGGAGCGGAAATAGCAAGACAGACATGATCAGGCAGTACGAATTAACACCGTCAACACTGGACAAGTGGATAACCCAAGCCAACAATTCAGGTTCCTTTAAAGAAAAGGATAATCGAACAATGGAAAGTTCTGGAGCTTATCAAATTACGCAAAGAAAATAAACAGTTGCTTATGGAAAATGACATTTTAAAGCAAGCAGCGCTGATCATGGGACGAAAGTAAATATCATACGAAATAATTGTGATAGATACTCGGTATCAGCATTGTGTAAAGTCCTAGAAATATTCAGAAGTACCTACTACTATAAAGCAAAACAAAAGAAAGACGAAAGGCTTCTGACAGCAGAAATCATTGACATTTTCAGGGCGAGCAGAATCAGTTATGGCACACGCAAAATCAAGGTAACGCTACTGAAGAAAGGTTACGGAATTTCCAGACAACGTATTGGCCGAATAATGACGCAAGAAGGACTCGTTTCAAAAGATACTAGCACAGTACAAAGTACACAAAAGCCCCTGCAATGAATCTAAACAGCTAATTTAGTAAAAAGAAAACTTGGTGGGCAACCACAACTGAAAGTCGTTGTTAGCGACTTGGCCTATGTCAAAGTAGGAACTAGCTTGGCACTATATTTGCGTGCTCGTTGACCTTTTCAATAGAGAAATAATAGTGTACAGTGCTGGCGCAATCAAAGATGCCATTGCCCTTTGTGCCTTCGCTACGGTACAAACAAAGCTGAGTGAGATTCAAATAGTCCATACAGATCGTGGAAATGAATTCAAAAACAATCTTATTGAAGAGACATTAAAAACTTTTAAGATTAAGAGATCTTTCTCAATGAAAGAATGCCCACACGCTAACGCTGTGGCGGAAGCAACTTTCAAAATCATTAAAACAGAATTTGTGTATGGAGAATGCTTTGAAACACTTAATGAATGAGAGCTGCCATTGGCAGATTATGTTCATTGGTTTAACAACGACCGAATCCATTCGTCCTTACGATATTTGACTCCAATGGTATTCAAAGAGCTCGTTCCAGAACTTGATGTATCAGCTTGAGGCTTGACACTGAACCTCTGTGGTCATGCCTCCCCGCCTAGAAGTCAGCCTTGAAAAGGCATGACTCCCCGCACAGGGTAGCATGACCACCACTCAGTGTAAAGCCATGCTCGTCATGGGCAAAAACCCCTTAATCATTTTGTTCAACGTTCTGTTGACTAGTCAATTTTTAATTGTCTAGAGATACGATACATTATATTTCGCCCCAGGTAAGGTAATCATTTACCCTCAGAAAGCATTGAATGCAGAAATCGTTTGTTATTTGTTTGTTGTTAGGGGTAAAAATTCATGTAACTGATAAAACAGAAGGTCTGTTACTTAGAGCAACTTTTAGCGTTTCCGTTTTCTTACCATGATTGTTTATCCACTCTGCTGTTGGTGAAACCAAGCCATCAATAAATTTTTTGCTGATATTGTCTACGAAAAGTTCGGATTCCGTTGCTTGTCTTTTTCTTGGGAGGAACATAAGTACGATCATAATTATGGCACCGATAATGGCAAACACAACGCCTATGACAGGTATTGCTGAACAAACAGTTACGCTGGCCATTGCGGCTATTAGCGATATGCTCTCACATACCAAGCATAAAGCTGTTGTAACAACCTCCATTATCTCGAAAGCGAGAACCACAGCGTACTCTCCGGAACCAAACCCTTTGACAATCTCTAGAATAGATACGGCAATGCAAGCAATCAGTGTTAGGACGGCAAAAGCCTTTAGTGCGATTTTGGCAATTTTTAAAATTTTTGAGCAGCGAGAAATGAAGGAAATCATTTTTCCTGCTTCCTGTGCACATTCTTCACCAATTCCTTTGCCAATCGACATAATAAACTTGTTTACCCCTCCAGCATTTTTAGCCGAGGCTACAATTACGTCCACTTCCTTAAATACATTTTCCAGCGTTGATATTGCCTTTAAAGTTTCAGGCAGAAGTGATTTTAAATTTAATGCAGCCCTTAGTGCAATGAAAGTTGTAACAGAGCAGAATACATTGATGGAGTCTTTGATGATTCCGACTGTAAAAGAGACCCATTCTGCAGCAGTTAGTGCGCCTTTTTTTACAAGTACACTAATCATACTTCCTCCAAGTGAACCTAAATAGATGACACCAGTAGCAGCTTTGAAAATTGAATTTAAAGCCGGATAGTTCATCTCATCCATGTACTTCGCCAAGTCTTTGAGACTCCACTCTTTTGTTTGCATGACTTTTTCGGATAATTCTGAAGCATAGGTTTCCAATTGCGGCGTTAAATCATTGATTGTTTCAATCCCATTATCTTGCATATAGTTTTTTAGTGGTGTAGCATACATTTTCAATTCTTCATCATTCCATATCTTTCCGAAAAAATTATGGCTGCTGTTGATCAGTGAATTACTGTAAGCTAGGAATACTGTACGCATTAATTCAGTTAACCGTTCGCTTGTTACGTTACTAGGAAGACGCTTCAAATTTGAAAAGCTTGAACAAATCGACATATTGAGTGCCTTTATATTGAGTGCTGCCGCATAACTCGTTATTTCGCTACTGCTAAGAGTCACCTGATCAGAATGGTCCATGATGTCAAGCATCGCTGCAATATGGTGAAGTTTTGGGAAACCGACGTCACTGTTTTCATCAGCCATCGTATTAACCGAAACGAGATTGACTAAGTTGTTTTTATAGGAGGCATACTCGTACAACTTTTTTGCCCAACCTGTTTTATCCGAGTCAACGTAACACCTAAACTCAGGTAACAGGGAATAGTACGCTTGACTTTGCAAGCGTTCAGACAGTTCTTTGTACACTAAGTTTTTGGACAAACATTTATCGTTATCAGTGCCTTGCCAGAAGTACTGCAATTTGTTTTTGGCATCATCAATTTTGTCGAAGCATGCTTTTAAATATTGATCGTGTTCGCTTAATGCCAATAGACTATCAGAGAAATAAGCCTTTGCAAAAGTTTCGACTAGGAATTTTTTGACTTTAGCATTGTTATTGATGTAGTCCACATCTTCTCTTGTCAAGCATTGATTCTCCCCAACCAACGGACATGGCAAATTAAACATTTTCAACCAATCACTATGCGTTTCGTTAGTAGCGTAAAGCGTCATATTAAACAGCTTTGTATTGGTATACTCCTGTACTTGTTTCATAGCACCTGGTGGTGCGACTGTATAGAGTCCCTCTACCGTGAGTGGTATCGACTGCAATAATGCTTTTTCTGAAGTGAATCTTTGTAAGGTTCTGGTGTAAAATTGATTGGCAATTGGTGATTTATTTAATAAGTGATCCTGTAGTGCAGACTTGAGCATATCGATTCGATTAGCAACATTTGAAAAAGCAAGTCCAGGCATGGTTGCATCCTCATAGTGACCATTAAAATCATAATTAGTATTACTCCCAGGGTACCGTCCTGACCCTGTTACAATTGAATAATCTGTGCTGATGAATAGTTTAGCAGTTTCAAAAAGATGGTCTACATATTGCAGACAGGTTTCGTTAGTATTCATGTAAACGACAAGCTTATTGACATTGTTCACCATTTCGTAACTAAGTTTACAAGTAGCGTATTGTGCAGCATCAGGATCTTCATTTTTATCTAGTAAAAAGCTAACTCTAGCAATATAGCTCCCGTTGAAGTTTTCATACCACATCTTAAGATAGCCATAATCGAAAGCGCTTCCATCTGTATACTTTGCTGAAAGTTTATAAAAGAAGTCACCTAAAGCAGTAAATGTTCGCCAGGTTCCATTTTCCATAACTGCGCCTTTGGCCATCATTCCATCGAGAAGTATCTTCAAACAATATTGCCGATCATCCTTCTCAAAGAAGAGCACGCCATCAGATTTATTTACATAGGCTCGATCTGAGAAATCAATTGAGTCATTTGTTATAAAGGCCACATTTTGATTCATAATATGGAGTTCATCAAATGCTTGTTCATCATCGTCAAAAATTATTTGATTGTATAAAAAAGTTCTAGAGCCGAAATCCGACTCAAACAAAGGGTCAATCATTTGGGAGACAGGACCTTGATTGAGAATCCTTTCAAAATACTCAATGTAATATTCATTGAACATCTCATTCAGAAATGGTCGAGCAGTTTCTAAACTATCTTTTATATCCAGAAATGCACTTTCTGTAGCACTTTCAAGAACACTTGGAATCTGGGCAGCCATTGTGTTGGCAGTTAATTGAGGATAATTCAGCATACAACAATAATTGTTAGCATGATAGGAGTTATAGCCTTCCTCAAAGTGTAGGTCATATGACACAACATTCGTTTTAACTGCTTTATTTATCGCATGCACTAGAATATTTTCATAAACTGGGGAGCCGTTAATACCAGAAACTTTACAGACAACATCACCAATAGTCAGTTCAGAAACTTCTATGTGTGAATTAATCGCTCTGGCGGTTTCTGGATCTAGACATTTCCATCCAGTTTGCGTGAGTATTGGATGTTCAGGTGACAAAAATGGCTCGTCCTCATTAATTGCATAAAATTCCGTAACGTTAGGATTTACAATAAGCTCGCTCGAGGCTACGCTCAGATTTCCGCCAACAGAAACAATAACATCACCCCTGACGACATCTTGAACATTCTTGGTTTCGCCACTAGCGAGCATGATTTTTGTTCCAGCAGCAATGCAGCCACCTGACGACACTTTATGCGAGTTATCTGGAATAATACCTGTAGTAACACCTGGGTGCTGGTGCTCGCGAAGCCAGTTTGATACATTTGTCCCGTTTCTCTCCGTAGATAATTTTATCCAATTATCACCTGCAAGATAATCTTCAGTGTAGCGGTGAGAAGCGCAGCATTCCGTTTTCACTTTGTTTTTTATACTTTCAAGTTGACTTCCGTTGATGAAAATACTTTTTATATTATCTATCCAAAGGGAGACTTTGAAATCAGCAAGCAGCTTATTATACAGCGGATGTTTTTCCCATTTACTACAGACAGACTTGTAATAACTCTCACCCATAATTCTAGCGACAGTAAGCACCATTTGGGCTTTAAGTTTATTTTCAGTCATAATCTCAATAAATAAACCATTGATAAATGGCTCACTCGTCACGTAGTTCACAAAGGAATTACGTTCATTTGTATCTGATGAGATCAAATCAGGGCAGGATTTATTCAAGTGCCAAGCAATAAAAAGCAAACTTGTTTTTTCGTTTATACCTTTCTGTAGGGATTCAACAATAGCTTGTTGAGCAGCTGCTTCGTTGGCTGCCTTGTCGAAACCGTAGTCGCTAACCATCGCGATTGTTCTGATTATGTAAATTTCTGCGAATTTAATCAACGATTCTTTGAACTTAGAATCATTTGGAAAGACTTTATCTAAAACTCCATTGACTTCAGTTCTGCGTGTGATCGCATCGGCATTATATTTGTAAAAATCTGAATAATCATAAATAATATTTGCAAAAAAACGCTCAAACGTTTCGTCTGGACGGGATGTTATCGTACACGCTCGAACTAATCTCTCATTATCCATACTTTTTAACCCAACCCCTTTTCATATTTATGTCCAAAATTATGATCCGTTTGTGACATCACTTCCAATTAATAATCCAATAAATATCCAATATTTTAATCATGTTACAAGTTTTACACTATCATCTTAATTGGAATATTTCAACAATATTTTCGGCTTGGGAGCAATTTTCTCGTGCCATCAATGGAACAAAGATCGCTTTTCAAGAACAAAAAACGAAGGTCAGTACCACGATTTGAGCAGTGGTGGATTGTATTACAACAGGTTCAGATACTGGCAATCGAGCCAATGAAGAACGGAACATTTAAATTAATGGTTATATGGGAACTGGTTTTTCAAGGTATGTCGCAATTGCAGAGAACAAAAAAGAAGCATTGATACTTGAGCAAGAGGCTAAACCTCGAAAGCTAGAAGGTGAAGTCAAGAGAAAGATCAGTGACTACACTTTCAAAGAAGTTATGAGATGTGGTGGGAAAAGAAGTACATTATACCTCGCCAACATGAGCCTGAAATATTTGTTGTGAACATCATTTTTCGTACAGCACTGCTGTAATCGTAAAGCTGCTCAAAGAGTGCTTGAAGTTCCTGACCCATACGTGAGCAGCACCTGGATACTGCACCCAAGTTTCTTTGAACTTTTCTAATTCCGCCCGTGATGCTTTCTGGCTAGGTGCACCATAAACCTTTTTCAGATTAGCCGTAAACGCTTTGTAATGCCCTGCTAGGTACATATTTGAGTGCGTTTCTGATCAGGTGAACAATACATCTTTGTACGATGACATTTTGGAAGATCGAGCTTGCTCCCTCTTCCAAACCAGACACCCCGTCCATTGAGATGAAGAAGATGTCTTCAACGCCTCGTGCTTTGATTTCATCGAAGATTTGTATCCATGAGCTCTTCCACTTGCTTTCTTTTAGCCACAGGCCGAAGATCTTTTCCGCCATTGACATCGTAACCAAGAATCGTATATACAGCATATTACTTCGTTTCGTATTCTTTGCGAATCGTACCATACATGCAGTCTACGAATACAAATGGATAGCATTTCTCAAGAGACCTACTTTGCCAGTTTTCTATTTGCTCAGGGGACACGGTTTGTGATTTCAGATATGGTTTCATGCGATATGTCAAATCCATAAATGTCTTCACTCACTTCAGCAATGTCTCTTTGGCTCAAACCTTTGGCATACAGGGATAACACTTTACTTTCAATCGCTGAAATGTCCTTTTTTCGCTTAGGTATTTGCTTTGGTTCAAAGCTCGCATCTTGATCTCGAGGCGACTCTATAACAAGCTTGCCTGCGGATGTTTTCAGTTTCTTGGTGGTATAGCCGTTTCTGCGGTTTACTGTTTCCTTCGCTTGGTGATCATTATTTTCCTAGCCTAGATGCTCGTTCATTTCGCCTTTCAACATCGCTTCAAATATTGGCCCGAATATGTCTTTTAGGGCGTCCTGCATGACCGAAACAGTTCCTGGTTCATATTCCTTTAGGATTGCTTCCGCTAGTTTTACCTTTTGGGGATCTCGTTTTATTTTCGCCCTTTTTACTTCTCTTTTCTTTTATCGTTTTTTCTTATTTTATCATTTGTTGCCATTTAAAAATGCGTAGGCTCATTTCTGAACTTACGCACATTATCTTACACGCCCTGGTAATTTGAATTGCGTTGACATTATAACCTTTTTTTCAAGTGCCCTGCTGTTACCACATTTCACCCACAGATCCACGCACTTCTAAAAGCTACAAAATCTTCTGCCGAACCTAGTTCATATCATCATAGTTTGACGAGACACAAGCCTCGTTTCCAGCAGCCTCTTAGTATGCACACGACCCAATCCAACGAGATTGATTCAGCCTCTGGCAAATGGATTGATTCAGCAGAGTTAGTCCATACCTTAATCATTTTTACCAAGCTGCCGAAAGAAATAAATCAAGCTGTAGAGTCCAAGTGTTGCCAGTGTGAGTAGTGGTCCGAGCGGCATAATGAAGTTATCGACAGTTGGAAAAACAAGTGGTCGGTAAACATCGGTGATCCACTCAGCGTGTTTGAATAGGCCAACTGTCAAAATGACTGCAATCACGGCATGAGCAATTTTGGCAAGTAAAAACGGACGATACCGGATGTCACTTGTCGCAAAGATGCTGGCAACTTGAGCATGGACTGAAAGACCGCCAAAGCCAAGAATAAAGGCCACTGCCATCATCGCAAATAGAACGGGGGCATTGGTGCTACTTGTGAGCTGAATACCTAGTGTAATTTCAAAGAAGCCAGCAATGAGTGGGCTAGAGAGTGTCGGCAATACCAATTGGCTAACTAGATGTGCAAGGAAAGGGATTACGCCAATTTGGAATAAAACTTTATTGAGCACAGAGAAGGCTATGATGAAACCGCCAATCATCAGGAGCGTTTGTACTGAAGATGAAATGGCATCGCCAAATACCTTTCCAAATGGGCGTTTCTCGCTAATACGTGTCCGATGCATTGCGAGGATAGCGGTGCGGATTGCGCCTTTTTTTAGCGATGGCTTTACGGATATTTCGTTCTTTCGGTAAAAGCGCATCAAGAATCCAACAATCAGGTTGGCTCCGTAATGGGCAAATGCAATCATGAGCCCTAACTCAGGTTCGTGGAAAAAACCAACGGCAACTGCCCCGAAAATAAATAGTGGGTTTGCTGTATTGGTGAAAGCAGCAAGCCTCTCTGCTTCAGTGCGCGATAGTAAACGTTCATTTCGCAGCTGTGCAGTCATTTTGGCCCCAGTTGGAAACCCTGAAACCATGCCAAGTGCGAGAACAAATCCACCGACACCCGGCACTTTGAACAGCGGTCTCATAAAGGGCTCGCAGAGTGTACCAATTAAGGCAACAACGCCAAAGCTAATCATCAGTTCACTGAGGATGAGAAATGGTAGTAATGACGGAAAAACAATCCCCCACCAAATATTGAGTCCACGGATGGAAGCGGCAAGTATTATTTTCGGGCTTGCGATGATGACGACTACGACGAGTAGCAACGCTGCAGCGATGAGCAGTGATTTTAGATGCGTTTTTTTCATAAATATCTCCATGTCAACTGTATTTCATTTGCATATAATGGGGGTAATCCTCTTCAACTCCTATCCTATTTTCCTTTGGTACAGATTAGAACAAGCTACTGACCTCCTTTGTCTTATACATGGGTTCACCATTTGTAGTTGATTAAATGATTGTACGACCAGCAGCTATCTCAATGACAGATAAAAGGGTGATGTTATGGAACCGAAAATCGGCCTGGCATTAAGTTCTGGGAGCGCGAGGGGGTTCGCCCATGCAGGTGTCATTAAAGCACTGATGGATGCAGGTATTGCCATTGACATGATTGCAGGTAGCAGCATGGGAGCACTGGTTGGCGGTTGCTATGCGGCTAGTCTCGATATTGATCACTTGATTAAGTTTGCCGTGCTGTTTAACCGCAATCGCTATTTGGATGTGATAATCTCGCGTAAGGGGCTTATTAAGGGCGATAAAGTACAACAATTGATGCAGTTATTAACGCATGGGAAAAATATAGAGGCGCTCAAAAAACCGATTGCTATCGTCGCCACCGATCTTGTAAAGGGGGAAAAGGTTGTCTTTCGTACAGGGAGCACTGCCGAAGCTATTCGGGCAAGTATTTCGGTGCCGGGTATATTTGTACCTGTTGAAAGGGAAAAACAAGTACTAGTAGATGGTGGTGCAATTGATTGGTTGCCCGTGCCAGAAGTGCAGGAAATGGGTGCTGATATCGTGATTGCCAGTGATGTTGCTCATTGGAATCATCAATCTGAAATTGTCTCCGTTTTCGATGTCATTTCACGTAGTCTCGAAATTATTCAAGAAAATGCAAAACGGTTCCACTTGCGCAGTGTCGATGTTTTTATCCAACCAAATCTTTCAAAATTTAGCGCTTCGGCATTTACAAATATTCAAGAAATGATTACCATGGGAGAGGTAGAAACGAAAAAACACTTACCTAGAATTAGACAGGTGATTGCAGATTGGAAGGAGAAAAACAGTTGAGTCGAAAGAGAAAAATAATCTATAGCGTGATTGCTACGCTAGTCATTTTGTACTTTATCCCGCTTCCATATTATGTGATGATGCCTGGTAGTGCTGAACCACTTGAACCATTTGTTGAGGTTGAGGGAGGCTACGCGGAGTCGGGCTCATTATCGCTTGTAACCGTTTTGGTGAGCAGGGCAAATGTCTATAGTTTGGCAAGTGCAGCGCTTCGTCCATATGATGAAATTACCAAAAAAGAGGATTTGCTGGTACATGGCGAAAGCGATAAGGAATATGACAAGCGGCAGCAAATGGAAATGGATAATGCGCAAGATGCAGCAGTGATTAATGCTTATCATAAAGCAGGACAACCTGTAGAGATTGTCTACAAGGGTGTATATGTTCAAAGTGTGGCAGAGGGTGAAGCGGCTGATGGGATTCTGAAACCGGGTGATTTAATCACCGAGGCAGACGGACAAGCATTAACGGCAGAAAATCAATTTATCGATCTAATGGCAACAAAAAAAGAGGGCGACACAGTTGATTTGACCTATGTGCGTGATGAGAAGACAAAGGATGTAACCATCGAAGTTGGGATGATCGAAGGCAGCGATAAGAAAGAAAAGCCTGGGATTGGCATTGCTTACTCGCATGACCGGACGGTGGAGACAACGCCAGAGGTGAAAATTGATGCAGAAGAAATTGGCGGACCATCGGCAGGACTCATGTTCTCACTTGAAATATATAATCAACTGAGCGAGGAAGATATCACTAAAGGGCACAATATAGCTGGCACAGGGACGATTGATGAAAAGGGAAATGTAGGGCCGATTGGTGGCATTGATAAAAAAGTGGTAGCTGCTGATAATGCCGGGGCGGAAGTGTTTTTTGCACCAACTGGCAGTGATGATAATTACAAACTAGCGAAGAAAACAGCTGAGGATATCGGAACAGATATGGAAATTGTACCGGTAGACTCATTTGATGATGCACTGATTTATTTAGAAGAAATGAAGTAATCTGAGGTCATCGTAAGGGGGGATTCGGTGCAGATTAAAACAAACAGATTGCTGTTGATTCCATTACCAGTGGAGCAGTTAGCGCTGCTAATATTTGATTGCAGAAGGCTCGAAGCAGTGCTTGATTGCCATTATAATGGTGAGCCCTTAGAAAATGAATTTTTACAGATACTTAAGAAACAAGTGGCTGCAGCAACCTATTATAAAACGATTTATCCAGAGGATTATCCCTTCTATACGTTTTGGTTACTAATGAAGCACGATGACCGGTGTATCATTGGTACAGCTTGTTTCAAGGACCGACCAAACGCATCCGGAGAGGTTGAAATTGGCTACGGGTTGGCTGATATTCATCAAGGGTTCGGGTATATGGCTGAAGCGGTGTCCCAGATGTGTCAATGGGCTTTTGCACAAGAAAATGTTCGTTTTGTTACGGCAGAAACGGATAAAGAGAATCTGGCTTCACAGCATGTGCTAGGAAGATGTGGGTTCGTACCGTATAGCAAAGAACAATCGGAAACATTATGGTGGCGAGTGGCGAAAGCACATTACCGCTCTCGTAAGTGAAAAATGACAACGATCAAACCTTTATTCTAGGGATTTGATCGTTGTTTATTTGAAGTTGACCTCCTAAATTAATAGCCGTTAATCAAAAGTAGACATTAAGACCATTGAAAAGCTTCTCAAACACTGGTGAAATAACAATTATGTAATAGTTTAAAAATGTCTGACCTTCTTTTGACTTTCTCGCCTCGGAAACAATCATAAACAATAGAATCTACTAGCCCTTAATTTTGCCTGAAACAGCCGAATAACAGGTCATACCCCAAGATAGCAACACCTACCTACCACCGCAAATAAAAAAGCAAACAGTGGCTACAGACAGCCAATCACTGTTTGCTTTTGACTATTTTAGCGTGCATTTAGAGCATAATCGGCGAAGCAAACTCTCTTTGTAATGCCTGTTTCTGCGCGCTACTTGCGAAAATACTGGTATAAATCTGATTGAATCTGAGGTTTTCTTTAAAGCAGTCTGTTTTGTCATCAGAAGCCTTGGAAACGATTGGGTAATGAAAATGCTGCTTGTTTTCACGTAGATACGCTCTGCCAGCAGGTGTTGCCCCAAGCAAGCGTAAGCTGGTGATCTCTTGGTGTTTTGCGACCATCGCAGTTTCTATGTTTAATAATAGATAAGTTGATAGGCGTTGTAGCCTCGTCCAAGAATAGCGTTTGGTTTTCACTTTCTCTATGAAAGAGGTGAAAGTGGTTGCCGCGCGTGCTGCCTCAAGTAGACGATACTCAATCCCTTCCTTCATTTCGTAGATACGTGACAATTGCTGAGGGGATGAGGAGATAATTTTATACTGTAAAAATGGCCAATAGGCCTCCCACTGATGTAACATGCCGCTTGATCTAGCGTAGGCGGCAATCGCGTCACGCATTGCAAGTGGTGCGTATCTTGCTAATTCTTCTCCTTGTGCAAAGATCGATTGCCGAATGCTTGTGGCACTGGCAAAACCTAATGCCGCCTCTGTGGCATGATAGGCTGCCCCAAGTCGTGAGATTGTTTGTGGCTCGATGGCAAACTGATGTTTTTGGATCGCAGCAACATAGTGATACCCTAAATTATTATTAGGGCTAGATAAATCAATGGCTACATTTGTGTAATCAGTGGTTTTCGTCTGCTTATTCGTTGATCGTTCATAGATATCTTTCATTGCACGACCTGCAGCGCTAGGATAACTAGCGCCTGTAGCTGTCATTTGCTCATGTACAAGCTGGTTAAATAGGTCCTTGCTCGCAGCAATCGTGCTTGCAGCAATTGTAAACTGTTTGATATCACCAGATTCACTGCCGAAAACAATTGAACTACAGCAGGTTGCATGGAGCATGCGCACAGCGGCATCGGCAAATAAATCAGCAGGCTGGACAGCGAGTAGCGGTGGTAATTCAATGATGATATCAACACCTGCTTCTAGCGCTACACGCGCGCGGCTCCATTTATCCACAATAGCCATTTCACCCCGCTGCAGAAAATTACCGCTCATGACTGCAATGACGATATCGGCACCAGTTATTCGTTTCGCAGACTGCAAGTGATAGAGATGTCCATTATGAAAAGGATTGTATTCAACAACTAGCCCGACAGCTTTCATTTATTCCGCACCACCCTTCCTAGAAAAACAGTTCTATATGTCACATTTATTATCGTAATCATGCCTTGTGTGAATTGATAACCTATGTCATGATACCTGACACTAGTGTAGTCTACTAAAAAGACGATTACTCAAAGATTGTACTGTATCGAAAAAAGTTTGACAAATGGGCTACAAAAATATATAATTTCCTTTGTTGCCTAAGAGGTGGTTTATTTGAAATGGACGATACCGCAATTACAAAAATTCAGAGAAAAAGGCCTTACACTAAACGAAATTGTTGACCTTTCGTCTTTGAAGGAACTGAGTCCAGAAGTACTGGGTGTTTCACCAGTAAAGATCAGCGGACATGCTGAAATTGATGTGGCTCGTGTTGTTTTTCATTTGATGATCGAATGTGAACTGACCTTGCCTTGTGCGCGATCACTTGTTCCAGTGGCTTACCCCATCGTTGTAGAGACGTCAGAAGTTTTTTCTTTTGATCAAACAGATGATGCAGGTGGTGTTACGCAGATAAAGCAAGGTGAAGGCATTGACCTTTATCCTATTGTTCAAGAGATTATCCTTTTAGAGATTCCGATTCAGGTATTTGCGCCAGAAGCGGATCAAGCAAAAGGTGCACCATTTTCAGGACAAGGTTGGGAACTTGTATTGGAAGAAAACAAGCAGCAGAAAGTTGATCCACGGCTCGCTAAATTAGCTGAGTTGTTAGATAATAATCAAGACTAATGTTTACACTTTAGTTTACACACAGGGAGGTGTATCAAATGGCAGTACCTCAAAGAAGAACGTCTAAAACTAGAAAAAGAATGCGTCGTACCCATTTTAAACTAACAGTACCTGGAATGGTTCCTTGTAGTCAATGTGGCGAGATGAAGATGTTACACCGTGTATGCGGATATTGTGGCACTTACAAAGGCAAATCAGTGAATGCTGAATAATTCACACAATTAAGAGCGCAGGAGAATTTTATCCAGTGCTTTTTTTTATTTCTTCTAAAGAATCCTAGTCTATCTCTGATGCTGTTTTCATATGGTAAATCATAGCTCAATTTGAAGGGGAGATTTGCTATGACAGGAGGAAGACAAGACGGTTGGTCTCCAGATGAGGATACATTGCTGGCTGAAGTGATTCTTAGGCATATTCGCGAGGGAAGCACACAATTGAAAGCATTTGAAGAAGTAGGGAATTTGCTATCAAGAACAGCAGCTGCATGCGGTTTTCGCTGGAACTCGGCAGTTCGTAAACAATACCAAGATGAGATTCTCCATGCAAAGAAACAGAGAAGAAATGTCAGTCAGAAAGTGTTCGTTACCGATATCCTTTCAGAAAGAAGGTATTCGCCAAGAACACCTGCACAAGCATTATTTGATCTTGATTTAGATAGCTGTGTACACTATTTGCAAGACCTGCAAGTTCAGTTGCAACTGAATCCAGTCGAAAAGACGCGAGAGCTTGTTGAGGAAAATCAATACTTACAAACAAAACTCCAGAGTGTCTTAAAAGAAAGAGATGCTTACGAGAAGAAATATCTTGAAATCTCAGACGATTATCAGTCGCTACTTGGTTTCTTTGAAAAAGCAAGACGACTCGCATTACAAGAAACTGAAACAGAACCAAAACTGAAGTTCCAAATGGATCAGAACGGAAATCTTGAAAGAGTCTAATCTTTCGGGGCCCGAATAGGCAGTTGCCAATACTTTTTGCTATCAGGATAAGCTGACAGCAAAAAGTTTTTTTCTGTTAAACGTGAGTGTGCTAACGTAGAGAAATGAAGCGTATTTGCGGTGACACAGACTGATTTGAGGGATATGTATTTTTATTATGCGTTTCGTGTTAAACTATTACAAATCATAAAAATTTGGTACAATAGAGGAACGTAAAGAAGTTCACATTAGCCGGTTCGCTGAGCGAATGTCTTTTGGGGTTGAAAATTTGAAAATTGGTGTTATAGGCGCAGGCTCAATTGGGTTATTATTTGCTAATTTAATGGCTGAGAAGCATCAAGTAACAGTCGTTGCAAATACGATTATCCAGGCCGAAAAGATAAATGATGAAGGTATTATTAGAGTACGTAACGGCAGTTTTCTTCCTGCAAAGGTATCAGCTGTCGCTTTTTCGGAGGCGAGGTTTGTCTACACTACTTTTGATCTACTTTTCGTTGCTGTCAAAGAGCGTGATGTCGCAGCTGTCATCGATGCTATTCGGGATGTTAAAGTCGCTTGTGTATTTTTACAAAACGGTTTGGCGCATGTGAATAAGGTCAGTAAACTGACAGTCCCTGCTTATCTAGGGATCGTAGAACATGGTGCAAGAAGGCTTGATCTGAATGTGGTTGAGCATACTGGAACGGGGATCCTGACTGTAGGATCGCTACGACCGGTGCCTGCTTTCGATTTTCAATCAGTGTACACATTTGATTTCCCAATTGTCATTAGCAAAGACATTCTGGTGATTGCCAATGAGAAACTCATTATGAATGCTGTCATTAATCCGCTGACCGCTTATTTTAATGTGACGAATGGTGAACTGATGACAGATCAACAACTTGCCATTTTTACGAGACATGTTTTCGAGGAAGTATGTGATATATTAGCGATTAAAGATATGAACATACGCCTTCGGTTATATAACAAATTGAAGGGTATTTGTGAAAATACTGCCAGTAATCATTCTTCAATGCTTCAAGACATTGAGCGGAACCGGGAAACAGAGATTGATTCGATTCTCGGTTATCTTTGCCAGTTGGCAAAAAAGAATGATGCGGAAGCACCGCTTTGTAATACGGTGTATGCACTAATCAAAAAAAAAGAAAAAGAATTTCAGGATGATCATCAGTCTAGCTAATTTAACAGCCGTAAGGATGGAAAAGGTAGTAGAAGTTGATATCTTGTGGTCGATGAAAGGGTCAATAGCCTTTCATGCGTAGCTAGGAGAATAGAAATGAAATGTACAACGGTAGCATTAGACGCCATTAACCAATTTGCACAAGCCTATCAATCAAATGATCCGAGCGCCAAAGCGTTCTTTCGTTATGACTGGCTAAATAAACAACATGATCAGGAGCGGGCTACTTATTTAGCTGCGCGAAATTACAACCGAACAGCAGTAGCTGATTATATTACAAACTATATGCAACCCCTCGGTATAACAGACAAAGCACAGGTACATATTGATGCACTGCGTGAGGATGCGCTTGTTGTCATTGCTGGTCAGCAAGCCGGTCTACTCACGGGACCAATGTACACCGTGAGTAAAATTATTTCAGTGATTAAAATGGCAGAAGCGAAGTCCAAGCAGTTATCTGTCTCTGTTGTGCCAGTTTTTTGGATTGCCGGCGAAGATCATGATTATCTAGAAGTCAACCATGTCTATCTTAAAACAGATGAAGCACTCGTGAAAAAGACGTATCCGATGAAGCCGCGAACGAAGGAAATGGTTTCGGATATGATTCTTGATCATGAAGTGGCTGAACAATGGGTGGCTGAAATCCTTCGGTCTTTAGGTGAAACAAAGCATACGAAAGCCCTTGGGGAAAAATTAACGGACGCTATTCAAAAGTCGAGTACGATTACGCAGTTTTTTACAGTGCTCATTCATCAGCTTTTTGCTGAGACAGGGTTGCTACTCGTTGACTCTGGTGACCCCGAGTTTCGGAAACTTGGGGGAGCGTTCTACAGTGAGTTAGTCGATAAAAGTCAGCAGATTTCAGCTGCTGTACTAACTGTTCAAAATAAAATAACTGCTGCGGGATTTTCGCGAACACTTGAGACAGACAGCGCAAATGCTAATTTGTTTTACTACCATCCAGAAACGAGAAATCGAACGTTACTAGAGTGGGATGCTGCAAATGAACGGTTCCAAGGTAAGGGCGAGAATGTGTCCTTTACCATGGAGGAGATCAAAACGATGCTAGCTGAAACGCCAGAGTGGCTCAGCATTAATGTGGTCGCGAGACCGATTATGCAGGAGAAGCTCTTTCCGGTCCTTGCTTTTGTCGGGGGACCTGGTGAAATCGCTTACTGGGCTGAGCTCGGAATGGCTTTTCAAATCGCTGGTGAGGAAATGCCGCCAGTTATTCCAAGAATCGGGATTACGATTCTCGAACGTCATGTTGCCAGTAAACTAGGCGAGCTTGGGCTGTCGTTAGAAGCCGTATTAAAAAATGGCTGCTTGCCTGAGCGAGACCAACAAGTGCAGGATTTGATGGCACCTGAACTAGCGATATTATTCCAGCAAATGGTTTCTGAGTTTGAGGCGGGTCACACAGCTTGGAAGCAGAAAGCAACATCAGAATACCAGAATCTTGATGCACTGTATCAGCGCAATCATGATTTGATTCTGGGGCAAATGAATTTCATGCAACAAAAGTTGTTGCTGCAACATGACCGGACGCACGGTGATTTAAGAAGAAAGTACGATATGGTGGAAAATAGTTTACATCCGAACGGTGGTCCTCAGGACCGGACATTAAACCCCTATTACTTTTTTAATCGGTATGGAGAAGATTGGTTATCGGCGTTACTTGCCAATGAAATGGATTTAACTAAGAATCATTTTGTACTATGGCTATAATTGTGAGGCAGGAATCAGTTTTGTTCCCCCGAGACTCCGCTATGGCTGGGTCATGAGGTAGATCGCTACCAAGTGGTGCGCCCGAGTGGATAATGGAATCGTATGGATCGTAAATGTTGATTTTTCTTGTTCTCAGGTTCGTTTTACCCTATAATGAAAGAGAACTAAATAATAAACTATCTTCAGGGCGGGGTGAAATTCCCCACCGGCGGTGTAGAGAAATCTAAGCCCGCGAGCGTAATTGCAGATTTGGTGAGATTCCAAAGCCGACAGTATAGTCTGGATGGGAGAAGATGGGGTAGCGTTTTGTCAATTCATTTACTTGCTAGGCGTGTGTCTATTGATCTACATAGGAAACCTTTGTTTATCTGGTGTCTTGGTTGTCAGGATCATAGGAAGTACTGTGCCTTTGCGAGTGAAGTGATGAATGTCTATTTGAACACTTGATTTCTCCCTTAGCTTAGATGAGCTAAGGTTTTTTTATTGAGGTAATTCCTTCTAAGGATGCCCCCCTCGCAAGGAGGGGCCCTACAGCAAGAGCCGTGGAAGCTTGCTGTAGGGCGCTTAACGTGGCAGCATGGAGGGATAATAGTCCTTCCATACATGGGATTTGTTATACCAACAGATGAAAGTTAAAAGCATAGAGATTGAAACTGTTCTAGGGAAACTCCCATCTCCTTGAATCATGTAGTTACAGAGGAGAAATGTTCATGAATCGTACAAGTAAGCTTGTCATGATTGGAATGCTTTCCGCATTATCAGTCCTATTAATGTTTATCAATCCGCCAATCTTTGCTGATTTTCTGAAACTAGACTTAGGTGATATCCCAGCATTAATTGGGACATTACTCTTCGGTCCGCTAACAGGCATCGCCATTGAATTTCTGAAGAACGTCATTGATTTCTTTATTAAAGGATCACCGACCGGTATTCCGATTGGGCACATTGCCAATTTCACAGCAGGCGTACTGTTCCTATTACCAGTCTATTTTATCTATCAGAAATTTCATACGAATAAAGGTTTAATCTTTGCTTGTGTTGTGGGAACACTTACGATGACCGCGTTTATGGTGTTCTTGAATTATACCTATTTCCTTCCCGCTTATGCCAAGGCACAAGGGTTTGATCCATTAGAAATGGGTGAGTTGTTCTCTTATATGGCGACAACAATCATTCCATTTAACCTACTTAAAGGGGCAATTGATTCGGCAGTGCTTTATTTGCTCTATCCTAGACTGAAAGGCGTTGTCAAGCGGTTACCAAAATGAGTTGCGAACCTATCTGTGAATAGATGTAAGAACAAGAAATAGAAGGAGAGGCGAATCCATTATCGGACGTCTCTTTTTTATCGCAATTTTCCTTGATTGTTTCGCTCATACCATCATCAGCACAAAGGAGTTACGAAAATCCAATTGTCTAGGGACAAAAAAAGTACGATAAGCATCTGCCTAACGTACCGTCTGTATTTGATTACTCTGCTGCCATTTTAGTCAAATTTAAGTGCGTCACCATCAAATTTCTCTTCAGAAACTTTGATTGAGTCAGTTGGGCATCCTTCAAACGCATCCATCAAATCGTCATGTAATGCATCAGGAATTTCAGCAATTCCTTTGTTGTCATCAATTGTTACGAATGCTAGACCCTCATCATCATAGTCATAAATATCTGGTGCTGCTGCTCCGCATGCTCCGCATGCAATACAAGTCTCTTTGTCAACGATCGTGTACTTTGCCATATTAAACATCTCCCTATTTCGTAAATTAAATGAAGCCAATAATGTCCTGCCTCTAATAGATTGTACTGTCCAATTAAAAAATTTTCAAGCCTAAACCCTTATTATTTTTAATAATTCCTATTGTTTCTCAAAAAAAATCCATAAAGCTGCTTTTTAATGATAATGATTATTAAAAAGGTATAAAATTGGTTTATCACGGCATAGGATTAACTGGTGATTTAAATTGGACAAAGTTGTGAAGACCCTTCCTCATACAGACGAGGCGACAAAACTGGTTTTGCAAGACCTAATTAATAAAAAGGATTCATTCCAAAAGTCATTGCAGCGAATGCAATTAAGCTTATTGGTCGTATTTGTTGCAGCAGGAACTGTGCTAGTGAACACGTATCTCACACTGACAGAGGCTCAGTCGCTTTCTTACCTCGAGGCATTCAATATGGTTATACAGAACCGCTTGAACTACTTGCTAATCACGCTGTTGATCACTGTGTTTGCTTGGTTACTCGTACTCCGAAAGCAGACGGATAAGCTGGAGGGGGAGTATCAAGACTTTCGCCGTGAAGTTGTTGATAAAAGTGGTGATTTTTGGCAGGATGAGGCATGGTCTAGTCGGCACATTGCCTTCGCCATTATTCTGGAGACCTATGACATCAACTTGTTCTATGAGAGTAAGTAAGTGTAAATGGTTTTAGAGCTGACAAGGTGCGAGATTTGTAGCCCGTTGAATGACAATATCACGGAGAATCAAAAAAATATTTGGATCAAATTCAATTAAATGCTTGTTAAAATAGTATTCACCAAAAAATAAGTTGTTTTCTAATGGCAAGCGGATTAAAATAGAGGTGTAGGATTAAGCGTAGAAAGGGGATTTTATTGAGATGTTTGTCAAAAGTATCATGATTCCTAAGTATCAATGCCAGACGGTGGGGATTGATGAACCGATTGGAAAGGCGCTGGATCTGATGAATACGCATAATCTTGACGCACTGCCGATGCTAGATGGTGACTTGTATGTCGGTACAATAACACGATTTCGTATTTATGAGCGGTTCTTCAATTTCACTGGGGAGAAAGCTGATTTCATGCAAGGGATCCGTTGTGAAGAGTTAGCTGGACATGTCGTGAAAACCATTTCCGAAACGGATGTGTTTGAAGATACTTTGTTTGAATTCAAAGATTTCCCGCAATTGACAGTAGTAGATGACGGGCAAAGATTTCGCGGACTTGTGACGCGTCATGATGTGCTTGAGCAATTTGAGAGTGCCTTTGGAATGAATGTGCCGGGTGTACGCTTGTCTATTACATCAGTTGAAGGTGTGGGTCGTCTAGCAAAACTAGCTGAGATTACAAAATCATTTGATGAGAATATTATTTCAATGGTTACATTCGATGCGTCGGATAAACTTGTGCGCCGGATGATTATTAAAGTTGTGAAGTCAGATAATTTGCAGAAGTACATTGAAAAACTTGAAGATTCAGGTCTACGAGTGCTGCACATCCACGAAGATTAGGGTGTCCATCATGCGCTAGACCTGTTTTTTTTTGAAATACTTTTATCAACAATTTATTTTCTGAAATTTATTTGTAGATTTTGATTCATTTTAGTGGATTTTTTCTTGTATTACCAATAAGATTGACTAAAGATGTAAAAACATTGCGCTTTTTTGAAGATATTTGTAAATGGTTATGTAGTGATAAAGGGTATTCTAGGAGGATGTATGGATGACAATCCCGAAAGAAATTTCTGAAAAAAATGATGTATTAGTGTCAACTCAAACGGTTATCAGAACAGCACTTGAGACATTAGGGTATCCTCAGGAAGTGTATGAACTTTTGAAAGAACCGTTACGGATGCTCACAGTGAAAATCCCTGTTCATATGGATGATGGTTCAATCCATATATTCACAGGGTATAGATCACAGCATAACGATGCAGTTGGGCCGACAAAAGGAGGGATTCGATTTCACCCGGATGTCACTGAGTCCGAAATCAAAGCCTTGTCAATTTGGATGAGCCTTAAGTGCGGGATTGCTGATCTACCTTATGGCGGTGCAAAGGGGGGGATCATTTGTGATCCGCGGAACATGTCTTTCAGGGAACTTGAGGCGCTCAGCCGTGGGTATGTAAGAGCAATTAGTCAAATTGTTGGACCGACCAAAGACATCCCGGCACCAGATGTTTTTACTAATTCACAGATTATGGCATGGATGATGGATGAATACAGCCGTTTGGATGAATTTAATTCACCAGGGTTTATCACTGGGAAACCACTAGTACTTGGCGGATCGCATGGACGTGAAACTGCGACAGCTAAAGGGGTCACCATCATGATTCGTGAAGCAGCAAAGAAGTTGAAAATAGACGTGAAAGATGCCCAAGTGATTGTGCAAGGATTTGGTAATGCAGGAAGTTTTCTCGCTAAATTCATGTATGATGCCGGTGCCAAAGTTGTTGGTATTTCAGATGCATACGGCGCGCTTTACGATCAAAATGGTTTAGATATTCCCCATTTACTAGAACGAAGGGATAGCTACGGGACTGTTACGAAACTTTTCAACAACACGATTTCAAATAAGGATTTACTTGAAATGGAATGTGATATCTTGGTGCCAGCGGCAATCGAGAATCAAATTACCGAGGACAATGCAGTGAACATCAAGGCGAAAATAGTCGTGGAAGCTGCCAATGGTCCTACAACACTTGAAGGAACAAGAATTCTGACAGAACGAGGTATTCTATTAGTTCCTGATGTGTTAGCGTCATCAGGAGGTGTAATCGTTTCGTACTTTGAATGGGTTCAGAATAATCAAGGCTATTACTGGACTGAGGAAGAAGTAGAAACAAGACTCGATAAATTGCTTGTTCGGTCATTTAATGATGTCTGTGATGTGGCGGAAACCCGTAGTGTTGATATGCGTTTAGCCGCATACATGGTCGGTGTTCGCAAAATGGCTGAAGCAGCTCGTTTCAGAGGCTGGATTTAATAGCTGCTGGGTGAGGTGACACTAAGATTGGTCAGAATAACATAAATAACAAAGAATCAACTAGGGTTTCTGGTGCTAGTCCAGATCGCGTAGGTTGGTTCTTTTTTTAATTACACTTTGCTGCTAGAAAGTTGCCGGGCCTTATCTAACTTGAAAGTTGGGCACTTGAGTCCTGATCGTTCTTTTATTTAGGATATCTAGAATTTGTCTCGCTAAAAATAAATGAGCAGATGAACAATTGTAATAAATTTTCTTGAAAATTGTCGGATTATCCAATTTAACGATTGATGAAAAATGCAGAAATAAAAAGGTGTGTTTCCGCTGGTTTAGCGAATCCTAACTAATGGTGACGAATGGTTAGAAAATGCGATTTTTTATTAAAAAAGTGGTGACAGGTGGTGCAAAGTGGTGTATTATTTTTATAGAGCGAGGTGATAAGTATGTTCATGGGAGAATACCATCACAGTTTAGATATAAAGGGACGGTTGATTGTACCAGCGAAGTTTCGCGAGTTATTGGGCGAATCATTTGTGCTGACAAGAGGGCTTGACCAATGTTTGTATGGTTATCCGATGGATGAATGGAAACTTATCGAAGAACAGCTCAAACCTGGTCCGCTCTCTAAGAAAGAGACACGTGCAGCGGCACGATTTTTCTTTTCTGGTGCTGCGGAATGTGGATTTGATAAACAAGGACGCATTAATATTCCTGCACCATTGATGGAATATTCAGGGTTATTAAAAGACTGTGTAACAATCGGCGTTTCAAGCCGAATTGAGATTTGGAGTAAAGAAAAATGGGAACCATACCTAGATGTTTCAGGTCAATCTTTCGAGGATTTTGCTGAGACGTTAGAAGGTTTTTAAGCAACTAGTGAAGGCGGGAAGCGATGTTCTCTCATAAGACCGTATTACTAAATGAAGCAGTCCAAGGCCTTGCAATAAAGGAAGACGGAATCTATGTGGATTGCACACTTGGTGGTGCTGGTCATAGCGAAATGATCGTCTCACAGCTTTCAAGTAAGGGTAAATTAATCGCTTTTGATCAGGACGAAATGGCACTGGCCTTTGCGCGAGAAAAGCTAGCTGGTTACCAGGAACAAATCGTTTTTGTTAAGAATAACTTTGCATTTCTTGCAGAAGAGCTGGGTTCACTTGGCATTGAGAAGGTGGACGGGATTCTGTACGATCTAGGTGTTTCATCACCGCAGCTGGATACACCAGAGCGGGGATTTAGTTATCAACATGATGCACCACTTGATATGAGAATGAACCAAGATGCAGCGCAAAATGCTTTTGAAGTTGTTAATGAGTGGCGATATGAAGATCTAGTCAGAATATTCTTCCGTTATGGAGAAGAAAAATTCTCGAAGCAGATTGCTCGGAAAATTGAGCAAGCTAGGCTTGTGAAACCAATCGAAACAACTTTTGAACTCGTCGACCTCATCAAGAGTGCGATTCCGGCACCAGCAAGAAGAACAGGCGGACACCCTGCAAAACGGGTATTTCAAGCGATTCGGATTGCGGTCAATGATGAACTTGGTGTATTTGAGGATTCGTTACAGCAGGCAATTGGGTTATTGAACACGCGTGGCCGGGTTGCGGTGATTACCTTTCACTCACTCGAAGATCGTGTCTGTAAAGATATTTTTAACGAGCATTCAAGGATGCCGGAATTACCGAGAGGACTTCCGATTATACCTGATACTGTTAAACCGCCCCTTAAAGTAGTGACAAGAAAGCCGATAGTACCATCAGATGAAGAAATTGAAATAAATAATAGATCGCGATCAGCGAAATTGAGAATTGCCGAAAAAGTAAATTAGGAGGGGCATGAAATGGCTACAGTAGTAGATAGGTATCAACATGAAAGAGAACCACAGAAACAAATTCATACAGAACCGAAAGTACGTGCGCGTCCAAGTTTACTCACTACTAGAGAGAAGTTTCTGATTGTGTTCATGGCTGTGGTCGTTGCCCTTTTTGCTATCAGCATAATCAATACCGAAGCGAAGATTTTCACTGTGAACAGTGAAAATGTTGCACTTGAAAGTAAAATTGATGAACAAACTAAGGTGAATAATGACTTAAAGGATGAAATAAGTCTGTTATCTATGCCGGAAACAATCATTCAAAAGGCCGAGCAAATGGGTCTGACATTGAATGATCAAAATGTGAAAGCAGTGAAGTAAAATGGTTACCAAAAATAGTAATGCAAAAATAGGAGTAGTTGTACTCCTCTTTATTTTTTCTTTAGCGTTCGTTCTTTTATTCAGTACCTTTTTCTATATTCAGTTTACAGGAGAAGCTTCTGGTGAAGACTTACTCGCAGAGGTGGAAGAGCTCCATACACATGAAGAGGTTGTCCCAGCAAGTCGTGGAACGATCTATGATCAGAACGGGAATCCAATTGCCTCGGATTCGACTTCCTATACGATGTATGCAGTCCTGAGCCCCAAAGCAACACCGCCAGGGGCGGAAAAACCAAATCATGTTGTTGATGAGGAAAAGACAGCGACAGAGCTATCCAATTATATTGATATGAGTTATGAAGATATTTACAAGATTCTTTCAAAAAAGAAGGACGCTGATGGAAATGATATCTATCAGGTTGAGTTTGGTCGTGCTGGCAAGGAGCTCGATATTACCAAGAAGAAACAGATAGAGGCATTGGAACTGCCTGGCATTAACTTCACCTCAGAGTCGAAACGTTTTTACTCCAACGGTACGTTTGCCTCGCATACAATTGGTTATGTTGAGCCGCAAGTCAATGAAGAAACTGGAGAAAAAGAGAATGTCGGGATGATGGGGCTTGAACAACAGTTTAATGATGAATTAACGGGCACCGATGGTTATATTAAGTATCCGAAAGACAAGAATGGAAACATATTACCAAATAGTGAACCGATTGTCACAGAGCCTCAAGACGGACTGAATCTCCATACAACAATTGATAAAAAGATCCAAATCTTCTTGGAAGATACGATGGCGAAAGCCGATAACGAGTTTCATCCAGAAGAAATGATTGCGATTGTTGCAGATGCAAAGACGGGTGCCATTCTAGCCATGTCACAAAGGCCAACTTTTGATTTGAACACACTCGAAGGAATCGATCAGAACTGGCACAATTTAGCGATTGAAAATTCCTTCGAGCCAGGGTCAACTTTTAAAATGATGACACTTGGTGCGGCGATTAATGAAGGTGTATTTAATCCCAATGCGACCTTCAAATCGGGTACTTACCAAGTTGCTGACGTAACGATTCATGACCATAACAAGGTTGGTTGGGGAACAATTTCCTATTTGGAGGGTGTGCAAAGATCCTCGAATGTTGCGTTCGCAAAACTTGGGATGGAACTGATTGGACCTGAAATACTATTGGAATATATCAACAGTTTCGGATATGCAGAGCCGACTGGTATTGAATTGCCACATGAGGCGAACAGTAACATTGCTTTTACTTACCCAAGTGAGAAAGCAACAACGGCTTTTGGCCAAGGTACAGCGGTCACATCGATTCAACAAATTCAGGCAGCGACAGCGATTGCAAATGATGGTAATATGATGCAGCCCTATCTTATTGATAAGATTGAAAACCCGAACACTGGTGAAGTGACCACGCATGAACCTGTGGTAGTCGGACAGCCGATTACGGCAGAAACAGCAAAGACAGAACGCGAATACCTAGCCACAACAGTGACATCACCGGTTGGAACGGGAAAAACGTTTGCACTGGACGATGGCTATACGCTGGCTGGCAAAACAGGTACTGCACAAATTCCAAATCCGAATGGCTCGGGTTATATGACAGGTGCGGAAAACTATATTTTCTCATTTATGGGGATGGCACCAGCAGAGAATCCTGAGCTGGTGATGTATGTTGCGGTTAAGCAGCCCCAATTAAAAGGAAATCAAGTAGGATCAGAACCCGTTTCGATGATATTTAAGTCGGTGATGAATAAGTCATTAAAATATTTGAATATTGATCCCGGAACAGATCCTGAACAGGTTGTTTTGAAAATGCCAGATTTTGTAGCAGATCAGGCTGCTTCAATGTCTAGCTTTGCAAATACAAATTCGGGTCTTGAGGTGATTGAACTCGGAAGTCCTGACGGAAAGGTAATCGCACAGTCGCCAGCGCCCAAGGAGATTCTCCAGCCACAGCAGAGAATTTTTGTTGTGAGAGAAGGCCCCGTGAAAATGCCTGATGTGATTGGTTGGTCATCTCGTGATGTGATGGTATTTGCGCAACTATTTCAAATGCCAGTCAATTTTGAAGGAGAAGGCTTTGTGGTCTCCCAGTCAGTTCCATCAGGGACTGAGGTCGCTCCTGGAACTGCACTCGCGTTCTCGCTTGGGCCGCCAACATAGCCATAACTAATTTTCTAGGCAAGCAGTGCACGGTAAAGATGATGAGGTTAAAAGCTAGGGCAGGATGCAGGAATGATCAATGATCGTTTCTAGGCATCCTGTTTTTTTGTGGCTAACACAAGATCGTCATTGAAATACACGAATGAAGATGATGAAAATAGGTCTATATGAATCGCTCATGCGATGTTTGTTGCCCTTGATGCCATGGGGCGTCATCTAATGGCAACATGGCGTGTATAAGCGGTATTAAGCTGCATTCATGCAGGGGAGGGGGGCGGCCTGTGTTGCGATTTAATTGGTAGAACGCATGACCAAGTGAGTGTTGATACTACCTATAAGTAGTCTTTCGTTGGCTATTGAAATCGCCGACGCTTACCAAGGTGCATGCACTCACCTATCTATAGTCGCCTGAAATAAGGGTCATTGGTAAGCGTCAAACCATGGACACCTGTGAAGAGAGGCAAAGAAGATGTAAACTCTAAGAAAAAAGGAGGGCATCTGAATGCTAAACATAAACAAGGTGAAGCTATTCCATCTAGCAGGAG
>JAVBKF010000177.1:0-8081 GCA_031554215.1 Caryophanales bacterium | reverse complement strand
CGTCGTAGCATCCACCGTCGTCCGCGATCGCCTGGGCGACATGCTCAACCGCATCGGCTACGGCGACAACAAGCGCATCGGCATCACCCGCCACGGCAAGGTCGCGGCCGTTCTCATCAGTGCCCACGAACTCGATCTGCTCGATGAGATCGAAATGGCTGTCGACGTCCGCGAGGCCGAGCGCATCCTGGCCGATCCTGCGAGCGAGTTCATCCCCTGGGAGCAGGCTGAGGCCGAACTGGACGCCGCCGAGTCCGCCCGGTGAGCGCGCCGTATACGGTCCAGGTTGAACGGAAGGTGCAGAAGGCGATCCAGCGGATGCACCCGCGGGTCGCGCGGCAGGTGCGGGACGTGATCAGTGCCCTGGCCACGGACCCACGCCCCGACGGCGTCAAGAAAGGAACCAACAAGCCCTGGTATCGGGTCCGCGTCGGCGACTACAGGGTGCTGTACACGATCGACGACGGCAACGTCCTGGTCACCGTGATCAAGGCCGCGCACCGGAGCGAGGTCTACGAGGACTAGGTGAGCAGGTTCCAGGCGCCGAACGCGGCCGCGCCGAGGTTGAGGATCACGGCGAACCACATGAACCGGCGCGACCGGTTGTAGCGGGCGACGGCGTCTTCCATCGTCTCCAGCGCGCGGTCGATCAGGACGTTCAGGTCCGGCGGCAGGGGCATCTCGATGTGGTGCTCGATGTCTTCGTGGTGCCCTTCAGGGAGGTCGCACCGCACTTCGAGGACGACGTGATCGCAGGTCATGACCGGCAGTCTATGGTACTAACCCGGATTAGGTAAACCCGGGTTCGGACGGTAGACTATAGGTGTAAGCCCGGTTAGAAAGGACCACCGTCATGATGTTCGCACCCGCCGCCCTAGACCTCGGAAACGTCGTCGTCTCCGACAAGTGGAGCGCAAACCAGGGCCAGGTCGAACGCACCGTCGACGCCCTGAACGCCAAGCCCGGCGCCAAGGGCGACTACTGGTTCGTCGCCTACTGGAACCCGACCGCCGAAGCGTGGCAACGGGTCCTGAGCCCCGACGAGTACATGGCCGCCAAAACCCACGCCGGTGTCATGGCATCGGCCCTCGCGGCGTTCGACGCCGAGTTCGGAGGTGTGTGATGCCCGACGGTGACTTCGTGTTCCTGAACGCCGAACTGGCCGCCGGGAAGCGCAACGCCCACTGGGTCGACCACTCCCGTGTCGTCGACGGCGCCCTCGCCGTGAGAGTGCTCGTGCCCGACGGATACCAGTGGCTGAAGGGTGGCGAGTGGCAACCGGCCGTCTACGAGCCGGTGCTGGAGGAGTGGCAGACCGAGGCCGAGGCCGCCCAGTGGGCCGCCGCCGTCCAGGGCCTGGCCCACCAGTGGAAGGATGCCGCGTGATGTCCTGGAGTGAGGTGTCGGCCCGCCTGGGCCGCAATGACATGCCCTACGCCCTCGCGATGGCCGTCCTGGTCAACGGTGAGATGACCGACGCCGACGACATCGCCCAGGGGGTGACGGATGCGTGGTGCTCCGCCGAGTGGCCCGCGCAGGCCCTGGACGCGTCGATCTGGTGGAACCTGTTCGATCACGCCGTGGCCAGCCCGTGCGACTACCTGCACGACGGTGTCGCCCGTGACCGTGAGGAATTGCCCGGCCCGGAGGTCACCCTGTACCGCGGGGCGATCGAGGATCACCGGTACGGGATGTCGTGGACGGACAACCTGGAGCGGGCGACGTGGTTCGCGAACCGGTTCAACGGGATGAGTGGCGGGGCGGTCGGCAAGGTGTGGCAGGTCACGGTCGATGCCGACGTGATCCTGGCCCGGTTCCAGGAGCGTCGTGGTGAGGATGAGTTCGTTCTGGACCCGCACCTGATCGAGGACTACGCGGTGGAGGAATACGTCGCCTAACCCCGATTAGGTAATCCTGCTAACGTGAGTTAGACTATAGGTGTAAGCCCAGTTAGGAAAGGAACCCCATCATGGCCAACCCCGTGATCATCGGCCAGCCCGGCCCGAACCAGTTCGGCTACCTCGCCGGATACCAGGACCAGCAGATCGAGGTCTACGCCCCGACCCTGTACACCGCGAAGCAGGCCGCCGTGGCCCACTTCCAGCCGAGCAAGAAAACCCTCGGCGAACTGTGGGTCGTCCTGGCCGCCCGGGTCGACCTGACCCCCGTCGTCCACACCGCGGACAACTGATGGCCGCCGACACCGCCCGCTCGCGATCGCGTCAGATCGCCTACAGCGCGGGATACCGCGCCGCCCTGGAAGAAATCGCCGACCTCGCCGTCAGCGACAAGACACGCGATGCCGCGCTCCTGCACATCGAGGAATGGCTGGAGAACGCCGGAATCACCCGAGAATGGATTGGAGCCTGAGATGGCCCGCGAAACAGTAGCCGAGTTCATGGCCCGCAAGCACGACCCGAAGTGGAAGCCCAAGCCGCTCCCCAAGTTCCGCCCCTACCCGCGGCTGAGCGAGGAGAAGTTCGCCCGACTCCTCGCCGAGCACGGCGGGTCCGGCATCATCCGCCAGCCCGTCGGCGACGGCGTCATCGAGTGGGGGCTGGCCGCATGATCTTCCGCACCGAGTTCCAGCCCGCCGCGATCGCCCAGTCGATCGAGACGGCCACCACGTTCAACTCCGTCGCCCCGTACCTGCGGCGCCTGAACGCCGACATCCGCACCGAACTGGACGCGATCGACGAGGCCGTCCAGTACGGCATCCCGTTCGTGCGCCAGGTCGCCCCCGCCCGCGCGGCTGCGTGCTACACGGCACTCATCGCGATCCAGCAGGCCGCCAGTGATCTGGGGATCACTGACCTCGCGGTCGACCACTCCGCCGTCGCCACTCTGGGGAGTGTGGCGTAGCGCGGACGTGTGAGCGGCCCCGGGACCTGATGGGTTCCGGGGCCGTTCTGTGTCTAACCCCGATTAGGTAATCTTCCGAACGTGGGTTAGACTATAGGTGTAAGCCCGGTTAGGAAGGAAGTCCCGAGATGCGCAGACACGTCGTCTACATCCGCCACGAGAACGGCGAAGTCCAGGAAGTGGCCACCATGGCCATGGGCGAGAACGCCGCGGTCCAGAACGTCGCCGCGCAGGACCTCGGCGGCGTGATCTTCAGCGTCCGGGACGCCCGCTACATCGGGTGGGCCGCATGAGTGCCCAGGTGATCGGCCGCGGCTACGTGCTCGTGCGCGACGGCGGCCGCGTGTCGGCCGTCGTGTCCGGCCCCGACGCGAAGTCCATGCAACGCCGATTCGGCGGCCGCATCGTCAACGCCAAGGGCCAGCCGTTCCGCTACGCCCAAGCCCGCCAGGTCCGGGTCCTGACCGACCCGTCCGCCGTCCTCTGAAAGGAACCCCTCATGGCCACCGTCACCGTCTCCGCCATCACTCCCCGTGCCGCGTCCGGCCCCGGCGCCCTGGACGGGTTCGGGTTCGACTGTTCCTGCCGGGGCGGTCAGTCCGCGTCCCTGCCCACCATCGCCCGGCAGTGGCGGCGTCAGCACGTCGCCTGGCACGAGGGCCGCGGGGACCTGGTCAAGGTCCTCGATGACGCGCTGGTCGGCGACCTGTACCGGCCGCTGTACGCCGAGGCCGCCTGATGTCCGGCTGGTTCACCCGCCGCACCCGCGACACCGGCGACACCCTCACGGTCGGCACCGCGGTCGAACTGGGGTGCGACCCCGACGGCGGCAAGTGGGTGGTGATCTGCGAGGACCATTCCACGCTGGTCAACGTCGACACGCGGGCGATCGCGATGGACACGCGGGCGATCGACTTCTGCGACTCCGGCATCCACCGCGCCCCCTAACCTGGATTAGGTAATGTTCCGAACGTGGGTTAGACTATAGGTGTAAGCCCAGTTAGGAAAGGAACTCTCATGGCCGCTCACCTCGCCACCGCCCACGTGCAGAACGCCAAAGCCTACGTCGCCGTCGCCATCAACGGCGCCCCCCAGGCCGACGTCCGCGCCATCGCCAAGGACGCATTCGCCGACCTCGGCGTGGAGATGGACGGACTCGACAACTCCCACCACTCCCAGTGCTACGGCAACTACTTCTGCTACTCCCAGGCGGTGGCCGCATGACCACTCCGCTCCCCCGCCCCGAGCCCGCCCAGATCAAAGCCGTCCAACAGGCCCTGATCCGTCACCACAACGACGCCCGCCGCGCTCTGAAGCGCGCGACCAACGGCGCCAACACGGCCGCCGACTACCAGGCCGCCATGGCCGAAGCCCGTGTCTGCCAGTCCTGGCTGGACACCTACGTCACCCACCGGAAGGACGCCGCATGAGCGAGCAGACCACCACCCCCATCAACCCGGCCACCGGCGAGCCCGCCCACCGTGTCGGCGGATTCGTCACCGTCACCAGCGACCAGCGCTGGGGCTGGGGCACCAGCCCGACCGAAGCGGCGAAGATGGCCCGCAAAGCCGGGTCCCGCTACACCGCCAAAAAGGACCGCCTGACCGTCGAACTGCCCGAGGGTGCCCTGGACGCCTACGTCGACCAGATGGGCCAGGTCCGCTGGGACTGGGCCGACGACGCCCCCGACAAGACGTCGCACGGCCAGGTCGTCGAAACGCCGCGGTGATCTAAATGACGGCCACCCGAACCCCGGTTATAGGGTGGCCGCATGGAAATCGTCTTCACCGAGCCCCCCATCCGTCACGGCCTCTCCCAGCACCCCTGGGCAGAAATCACCGAACAACTCAAAGCCCGCCCCGGCGAATGGGCGCTGTGCCTGCGCGGCGTCCACATCTCCGCCACCAGCATCAACCGCGGTTCGATCAACGCATTCAAACCGTCCGGTTCATTCGAGGCCCGCACGGTCCGGGACGGCAAGAAAGACGACCGCAACCGAGACACGTACGACCTGTACATCCGGTACAAGGGCTCCCCGGACGCCACGACGGAATGACCTGTGGAGTGTTGCTAGCCCGAGTTAGCTTGCCGGTATAGGGTCTACCCCATGCAAGTCGTGTTCACTGATCCCCCGGCTCCGAACCAGAAAGTACGCCCCCGCCAAACCGCCCAAACACACCCGTGGGACTCGATCGCCGAACAGGTCCGAGCCCGCCCCGGCCAGTGGGCGCTGTGCCTGCGGAACATCTACGTCACCGTGTCGCAGATCACCGCCGGGCGAAACAAAGCATTCCCCGTCGGGCAGTTCGAGGCCCGCACCGTCCAAACGGGCCACCGCGACGAGTCCGGCCGCGCGCTGGTGGACCTCTACGTGAAGTACGTCGGACCCTCAACCAAGGAGAAATCATGACCCCCGTGACCGCCCCCGACCGCCTGGATGTCGTCGTCGACATGACCTCTGACACCGTTGACCCCGACACGCGCTGGGAGACTGTCGACCCCGACATGGCCCGCACGTTCCTGGACGAGAACGACGCCAACCGCGCCATCCGCACCCGCGTCGTCAACGCCTACGCCCGCGACATGGCCCACGGCGACTGGATGATCACCGGCGAAACGATCAAGTTCTCCAAGACCGGCGAACTCCTCGACGGCCAGCACCGCCTGTACGCGATCATGGAGTCCGGCACCGCTCAACGCCTGCTCGTGATTCGAGGACTTGACCCCTCAACGAAGGGCGTCATCGACACCGGCGCACCCCGCACCGCCGGTGACGCGCTGAAACTGGTCGGCCTGGGCGGATCGTCCGCGTTCGCCGTTGCGGCCGCCGCCCGCCTGCTCGTGCTCTGGCAGACCGACCGCCTGCGCACAATGTCCGCCGGGCTCCGCCACGAGGACCGAGCCACGCACGGCGAAATCATCCAAATGGTGCGCGACAACCCCGACGTCCTGGACGCCGTCGCCGACGCGTACCGGGACTATGAGCGCACCGGTATCCCCACCGGCCCCGGCGGCATGGCCCGCATGGTCCTGCACCAGATCGACGCCGCCGACGCCGCCGTGTTCTTCGACGCCCTCTCCGGCTACAAGACGGACGGGTCCAACGATCCCCGCGCGGTCCTGCTGTACACGATCCGCCAGATGCGGGCGCTGGGCCAGATGCGCAAGCCCGGCGAGGCCATCGGGCTGATCTTCACCGCCTGGAACGCGTGGCGCGACGGGCAGAAGATCACGACCCTCAACACCCGGGACAAGAAAGGCCGCGCCCTCCCGATCCCCAAGCCGCTGTAAGTGGACCTGCCGCACTTCGTCACCGGGTTCAACGGCGCCGTGTTCTCGTGCTCGTGCGATCGCGGCCACGACCACGACGCCGCCCAGGACTCCGCCGACTGGTGGGCGGCCCTCCAGACGGCCCCTGTGGACCCGGACTGCCGCGACGGGAAGCATCACGCCTGCCGTGGGCAGACGTACGCTGAGACGCCCCAGGGTGACCTGCTGGAGGTCCCCTGCACCTGCCCCTGCCACCGGGAGGAACCATGACCCTCACTGATGACACCCGCCCCGCGCTGGAATGGTCCCCGTCCGGCGTGGTCGGGGTGAGCGTGGTCTGCCACTGCGGGCAGTCGTTCACGATGGACCGGCTCGACGAGGCCCAGGCCCACGTCACCGGCCACGGTCCTGGTGAGCCCGGGCCGGAACCGTCGTGAGCGACACCTGCGTGCTGTGCTCTGAAGCGATCGGCCGCGGCGAGGAGGCCGTGCCGATCCACCCCGACCGCGCGCACCGCGAGTGTGCTCTGCGCGCGGTCGTGGGCGGCATCGGGCATCACGAGGATCACCAGCGGTGGTGCAACGTGGCGGGTGACCCGGACGGCGGCCGCACGTACCGGCAGTCGGCGCTGGAGGTGGATGCCCTGTTCGCGGGGGCGTGACCAGGATTCGATCGGTAGGGCTAACCCATGTTAGAATGGGAGTGTAAGCCCGGCCGAAAGGAACCCCATGCCCGCTCGATACTTCACCGTCCAGGACGCGTTCGGCGTCTACCAGTTCGAGGGCGCCGGTGAAGCCCTCGCCGCCCTCCTCGCTGAGCCCGACCACAAGGGCACCCTGTTCGGCCTGGACGGCAAACCCCTCGCCCACTACGGCCCCGACGGCTACCACGCAAACGCGGCCCTGCCCGTCGTGCTCAGCCGCCCCGGCACCGACGACGCCTACGCCGTGCTCGTGCACGACGGCGGCGAGGTGAGCGGCGGACCGTTCCAGGCGCCCCTGGTGACCACGTACCTCCAGCACGGATGGATGGCCGCCTGATGGCTCACACATTCACGTTCACGGTGACCGTTACCCTCGAACGCACTCAGGGCAAGTTCGCCAGCCGCGACGAGATGGCCGAATCGCTCCTGTCCGAACTGGAGGGCGCCGACCCCGGCGGGGTCTACGGCATCGGTGCCGACGGCGCATCCGACTACGAGGTGACCGACTTCACGGTGGAGGAAGCATGACCCAACCCCGCTCCCCCGACGACGCCCGCGCCGAGGCGGACCGCGTCGTCCTGCTCGCGGCCGCCCGCCGTCTCCAGGCCGACCTGAAGGCCGCGTACGACCGGCACATCGCCGACCGCCTGCCCGGTGTCCACGACGCCGACCACGTGTTCGGTGAGGCGTGGTCCCAGGCCGGGGATGTCGTGGAGGAACTGGAGAACCGGTCCTAACTCGGATTAGGTAGATAGGGCTAACCCATGTTAGAATCGAGTGTAAGCCCGGTTCGAGAAAGGAACCCCATCATGGCCACCATCGCCCTCACGTTCGCCAACGGAAACGACATCAAGGTGCACGCCGCCGGATGTGCCGACCTGGCCAAGGCGCCGACCAAGCGGGCCGCCTACAACGGCATGCACACCCAGCAGTTCCCCGCCGGAACCGACGAGCGGGCCGTGTGGATCGACTTCAATGAGGACTTCCTCTACGAAGGTGGCGCCGCGGCGGCGTGGCCGCTGGAGTTCCTGCCGTGCTGTGCCAAGGCCGGTCTGGTCGCCAACGCCGACAGGACCTGGAGCGAGGAATGACCGACGTCCTGATCCCCGGTGCCCAGGCCCGCCTGATGGCGGGACCCGGGTACCCCACCGACCTGGTCGTCACCGTCCTGGCCGTCACCGGCCGCACGGCGGTGATCGCCGAGCAGACCGGCCTGGAGTCGTTCACCCTCCGTAAGAACGGCCGC
>JAVBKF010000090.1:0-3862 GCA_031554215.1 Caryophanales bacterium | reverse complement strand
ATTTCCTATATCTGAGAATTTAGTTTCGTGTTTTCGGAATCAAAAAAACAACTTTCCCATCCTTTAGGATGAAAAAGTTGTTTTTAATTTTGATGGCGTTATTACAGCATTGCTTTGGTTACAATAATTTTAACAACTTCAGTAGCACTATTCGGATCTTTCACAGTGATGACATCACCACTTTTTAGAGATGGAACAGCAACAGTCGCTTTTTTACCATAGCTTGTATCTTGTACGTAGCTATAGTTAAAGGTGCTAGCATCTTTCCCGCATACATATTTTCCATTTACGAAAACATCGAATTTTCCAGTGTCTATTAACTCTTCGTTGTAACCTACGCTAATCTCTTTATCTTTTACTGAAATTTCATGGATATCATACGTTACAGTGATATCAGCAACTACCTCAGGTACATCACGGTCGTTATATTGTTTGACTGTAAATTGATCACCAGCTCTAATTTGTGAAACAGGTTGATGTAATGTTTTACCACCGTCTTCTGTGTATGTAGGGTAAGAATAATATTGATTTTGTTTGTTGCTTTCAAAAGCATACTGTCCATTTATGAACGCTATAAAGTGCTCATACTTGTAATCACTACTAAATCCCAATAAATATGAATCATTCTTCATATCTATACTGACGGTATTGAGTGATTGATAGAGATAATCATTCAGTGTCCTAGTGGATGCAGCCTCAGCTTTACTAGTATTTCCAAAAACGCTTGCAACTAAGATGAACATAGATAGTGCTGTAAAAAGTTTAGCAAAAGATTTTTTTTTGATTCTCATGATATTTCCCCTTTATTCTCATTTTTACAGTAATCATGATTATATGAAAATAAACCTCTTTATTAACACATCATTTCAATTATTTCTGCGATTTAAAAATACCATATTCTAATAAATAAGTAAACATTTATTTTTATAATATATTCCTAAATGAGTAACCTTAATTTCTAAGTTTAGAAATCTTTATTTTTAATTTAGTAGAAATTGGATTTAACTAGGGTACTGCTAATGCCAAAAGAATCGCTCTCTCTAGAAGGGTAGCAATTTCTTTATGCTATATAGTTTAGCAATGTGCCAACCTCTAAGTATCCAAATCTGATAGATCATATAGAAAGACGAAAGTATTGCTAAGTAAGTCAGGGCTTGCCAACCAGTTTGTAAATTAGGGCTTAGTGTCGCTTAAACAGAATTACTGAGTTAGCGGCAAAGGGAGAGTAATGATATTAAGTCCCTGTTAAATGAACAATTGGAGGAATCCGTAGATAAACGATTTTAGTCAAAATACTTGATTTAATAAATTCTAGTGTTAGCGACTCCTTAATGACCAAGTTAAAGACCATCAAATGCTTTCTCTTCATACAAAAAGAGCGTAATCACTCACGCTCTGAAAAAAACCACTTGACTAATGGTGAGAGGTAAATCGTTCCCGTAGCAAGGATAACGATACCTAATTATAATTGTATCTTTAACAGCCATCGCTCTTTGAGAGCTACTGTAGAGTACTGTTGCCATTTTCTTTTAATCAGGTCACTTATGTTTTATTCATCAAAGTGCTGAACGCTCTGTTACTTTTAGATAGCGTGTGGTGAAGAATAAAGTCCCCAAAGCATCAATAAAGCAGGTGTAAATCATTATAGAAATAAATGTTACGGATTAAAAAGGAGTACAATACCGCCTAAATACCAAAACCCTAAAATCCTTAGTATCACTCATTATACCGATGATTCTAGCCCTAACAGTGCACCTCACCGGACTTGACTATGATTACAATTCTCGCCGCCATAAAAAGACTACACCTGACCGCGACAATTTACTAGAGGTCTAGTCTTTCTTTATTGATAATGGGTATACTGCCACAACGCTAGTGGGTACAAAAGCATGGTATCGTTCAATTTCACAAACAACTATTTCTCATCAATGAATGAATCTTTCACACGTTTCCAAAATGGGAACGACCGTAGCCGTGCAAACCGTACCTTCTTATCACTCACACAATATGAGATTGATTTCACCTGACTATGCAGGAAGCTGAGGTGGTCAATCGTTACAGAAAATTCATCCTGATGGCTGGGCTGCAAAATACAATGGTGATGTTTGGGCAGGATAAGCGGTGAACTGATTGTCCGATAAATTTTATTATTAATCGAAGCCATTTCGGTCATTTGCATCACTTCGATCGATGGGTGGACAATCGCACCGCCCAGAGCCTTATTATACGCCGTACTACCAGATGGCGTTGAAAAACAAAGCCCATCGCCACGGAAACACTCAAAATAATACCCATTAAGCTCCACATCCACAACCAGCGTGCTGCCACCAATACCACGAATCGTTGATTCATTCATCGCTAGGTATTTTGTTGGCAGCTTGCTATCTTTATAGACAATCTCTACATCAAGTAGCGGGTACGCCACAACTGAAATCGGTCCCTCCGAAATTGATAATGCTAAGAAGATTGATTCGTCAACCATCCAGTCCGCATAGAACCCGAGATGTCCTGTATGTATGCCAACAAAGGCAACCTGATCGAGCATTGATTTGAAACGGTGAAATGCATACAGCATCGTGCCATCTCCACCAACGGTAATGACAAGTTCTGGTTTCTCATCATCGTACATCATTCCTAGTTTCTCAAGTTGCAATTTAATTGCTGCCCTTGCTGTATTCGAGCGTTCATCACCACGTGAAATAACAGTAAATTTTCTCAAGTGTAAATCCCCCCCTCTGCTAGTCGTTTCTGCCATCCTATTTGGTCAAAACTGATTTTCGTTTCTTTTTTATTTTTCATTGTTATCATGTAAATTGTACGCCTGTAGACCTTGCGCTAAGGCTACTTCTATCTTATCATAGTCATTTGCATTTACACCATAAGAAGTGGATAATTGGGTGAGCATTTGGCGTTTTGTTGGCAACGGGCTTCATGCCTATTCATATTGGTAGCGCAAAAGAATGAGCCTAAAGCATTAGCTTACCCATCAGAAAGCGCTTCAAGACGCGAGCAATAGACAAATAGGAGCGTATCAATGGCAGAAAATATAGAAATTGAATTTAAAAATTTACTAACTGAGCAGGAGTTTGACCAACTATGTACACAGTTCAACTTGCGGGATTCGCAGTTTAGCGAGCAAATCAATCATTATTTTGATACGGAACAATTTCTACTAAAATCACTTCATGCGGCTGTACGAATTCGTGAGAAGAATGGACAATTTGAATTTACACTGAAACAGCCGCTTCCATCAGGTGAAGGTTTATTAGAAACAAACCAAACCATCACAACTGACGAAGCAAAGAATGCATGTAGCAAAGGTGTTATTCCAACAGGTGAAGTAGCCGACAAATTACAACAATTGATTCCAAATCCGCTAGCAATCCAGTATTTCGGTCAACTAACAACGGTCAGAGCAGAAACCGAATATAATGGAGGACTTCTAGTATTTGATAAAAGCAGCTATCTTGATCAGACTGACTTTGAACTTGAATTTGAAGTCACAGATTATCACGCGGGGCTGGTCCACTTCAATCAACTTTTAACGTCAACAAAAATCCCGGTACGGAAAACAGAAAACAAAGTGGAACGCTTTTATCGAAGAATGCAGACACGGGTAGAATAGGGGCGCTATTAATAGAGCGGCAGCTTATTTAATCAATAAGATGATTAGCGAAAATTGTCTCTTTATACTGATAAGAATATTTCTTATGAAATGACTTTTATTCATGGTAAAATAGCCGTATCCACATTCAAGGAGGCACTTATCTACTATGACGCACTTAAAACACGTTCAGGAAACTGATCCTGAAATCTTCGTTGCTATTCAGAAAGAACTTGGGAGACAACGACATAAAATCGA
>JAVBKF010000115.1:0-18120 GCA_031554215.1 Caryophanales bacterium | reverse complement strand
ACTGCGATTAACTGGCTCTATGTGTTCTATTTTATGACGGTGATTATTTACATGCTCTGTAGTTTTTCAAAAATAATGAACATCTGGGTCTTTCCGCAGACACCGCCATGGGTGCTAGTTGTCATTGGTGTTGGTATCATTCTCTACACAGCAAGACACAATATCCAAAGTCATGCTTATAGGCATAGTTTCGGTTTTCTATTTATTTTCTTCGTCGTTTTCGTGTTGATACTATCGTTCCATAATGCCAATATTGATTACCTATTTCCGCTCTTCAGAATCGAGTGGACACCGATTGTAAAAGGGATTGGTTCAGCGCTCTTTATGATGATTGGGTTTGAAACGGCCTTCTTTTATATGCGCTATGTACGGCCTGAAAAACCTAAAAATGTGCTCGTTTCTATTACACTTGCTAACATTGCCTCAACTGTACTGTTCTTGCTGGTCGTTCTTGTTTCCACACTCGGCTACACAGTGAGTGAATATGGGGCGACACCGCTACCAGTGAACACTTTGGCAAAAAGCTTTAGTTTTGGCATTCTGACACGCTACGATATCCTTTATTTGTTGCCTTGGACTTGGATTGTGATTACAGCGGTGATGAGTTACGCGTTTTTACTAAATCGGCGCATTTCAGAAGGGTTGGGACGAGTGATTCCGTTATCGAGGATTATCTGGATTACCTCTATCATCATTACGGTGATAGCGATTCTCTTTTCAACAATTACCCGAGTCATGCTCCTTCAAACTGCATTGCATTACTTTTTTGCGGTTAATGCGGTCGCTATTCCGGTCATTGCGCTGATGATTATTGTATTCAAAAGGAGGCTACGTCCTGATGTTTAAGAGAGGTTTACTAATTGCCAGTTTTGTCCTTTTATGTACGCTACTCTCAGGCTGTTGGGATCAACTTGAATTCAAGAATATTCGTTTGCCAACCGTCATTAGTTTTGACGAGGCGAAATCAGATAATCTGCAAGGAACAGCGATCATCCGAATTCCTGTTGGAACGAGTATTGGGCAATCGAGCATGAAGAATGAAAAGCTGATTGAAAACGGGAAGACCCCGAGCGATTGTATGGATGGATGGGCAGAGAAAACCTCTGGCGGTATTGATTTCTCGCAAATACATGTCGTTTTACTTGGAGAGGAGCTCGCTAAGAAGCAGTTTAATCAAATCGTTTACGACATCTCTACATTTCAAAAAACATCCTACACGGTCGAAATGGCCATCGTCGATGGGAAGGCGTCAAAGGCACTCGTTGACCGGAAAGATAAGACGTCGCTCACGGATGAATACTTAGGAGAGCTTTTGAAAGGCGGGGTGGAGTCGGATAAAATCCCAGATACGACACTAAAAATTGTTCACACGGCGATTTATGATCAGGGCATTGACAACGTTGTTCCTTATATCAAAAGAGATAAGCAAAAAGGTTATCTTCGGTTAGATGGGGTTGCTCTTATGTCGGAGGAAGGTTATTCTGGCAAAACGTTATCCCCGGAACAAACCAGTTTATTACTGATGTTTCAGGGCGCAGAAAATATTAATGATAACTGGGATCTAGCAGAGGAAGGGCTAGATGATTTAGTCATTCGGCTTCGTGATACTGATGTCGATAAGCAGTTTGGTCAAATAACCGATGACGAATTGTCTGTTAAAATCGAGCTCGATGCGGAAATCGTCTTGCGGAAAAATACACGAATGGGTGTAAAGGATAAAGCTGAACTCAAATCATTGAACAAAAAGATTGCTGATTACTATACGAAAGAAGCTAAAAAAATGTTTGAAACGCTTTCAAAAGCGGATTGTGATGCACTTGGCCTTGGTCGAGACCTGATTGCTTATCATCCTGGATTATGGAACGCGATTCAGGGCGAAGATTATTATCAGAAAATCAAAGTGACACCAGAAGTGCATATTAACATCATCGAAGCGAATATGCAGAATCGTTAAAATAAGGACGAGATTTTTGTCGGACGGATTTTGATGTTGGGATAAACGGGCGTGTGCGGATGATTGAGATACGAAGCGAGCTACTACCAAGCATCCTAGTGGTAGTAGCACCTCTGCTAATCGATAAGTAACCTTGGATCAAACAGCTTTGAAGACTACTAAGCAGACGGTAATCTTTTACCTGATTGCATTTGTCTTTGTTGCACATTTTTTAACTGGCTTGTAAAATTGTGAGTGCTTTCCAAACACACTTTGCGCCCAGACCCTACCTTTCATTTGGTTTGTGACGCATGCGAAGTAGGGGAATATCCGATTTCAATTATTGAAGATGGTTCTGTCTAAAAAATAGTTAGATTTGACCAAATCTTTAGTATGACGGAAGTGCATTAGTGTGGTACAATGTGTATTATTTTAAAGACTAGTGAAAGTGGTGTACATGTGTCCTCATTTAAACGTTTACTGATCGGAAAGCCGATGCAATCCGATGAACTGGGAGATCAGAAACTATCCAAACTAAAAGGATTAGCGATTCTGTCCTCAGATGCATTGTCCTCAGTTGCTTATGGAACTGAGCAAATTCTACTTGTGTTAGCTGCGTTTGGTGCAGCTTCATTCTGGTATACCTTGCCAATTGCGATTGCTATTCTAGTTTTATTATTTGCACTAATCTTGTCTTATCGGCAAATTATTTTTGCATACCCCAATGGTGGGGGCGCTTATATGGTGTCCAAAGAGAACATCGGCGTTAATTATGGTCTGGTTGCAGGAGGCTCTTTGCTTGTCGACTATATTCTAACAGTGGCGGTTTCTGTGACAGCAGGTGCAGATGCGTTTACATCAGCTTTTCCGAGTTTACATGAGCACACTGAATCAATTGCCATCGTGTTCGTCATTTTTATCACGATTTTAAATCTCCGCGGCATCACGGAATCGGCTACTGTTTTGATGTTTCCGGTATACATATTCGCATTTTCTATTATTGTTATGATTATTACAGGACTTTATCATGTGATTAGTGGCGATATTTCACCGACACTACACCCAACGATCGGTACGCCAGTCGCTGGCGTAACAACACTCGTGCTGCTTCGGGCATTTGCTTCTGGAACGTCAGCTTTAACTGGCGTTGAAGCGATTTCTAATGCGATTCCAAATTTTAAAGACCCAGCACCGAAAAATGCTGCCAAGACCCTCGTCCTCATGGGGACGATTCTAGCATTCTTATTTACCGGTATCACTTTCTTGGCATTTTACTACGGTATTAGTCCAAATGGGACAGAAACTGTTGTATCACAGATTGCTGAAACAACATTTGGTCGTGGTTTCATGTACTTCCTGATTCAAGGGGCAACGACGCTAATCCTTGTGCTCGCTGCTAATACTGGGTTTTCTGCATTCCCGCAACTGGCCTTTAACTTGGCAAAAGACGGATTTATCCCGCGGATGTTTACAATGCGTGGTGACCGCTTAGGTTATTCTAATGGCATCATAGTACTTGGCGTTGCTTCTATCATCTTGGTCATGCTGTTTAACGGTAATACAGAATCATTAATCCCGCTATACGCAGTTGGTGTATTTATTCCATTTACGCTATCGCAGACGGGCATGATTATTAAATGGTTCCGAGAAAGATCAAAGGGCTGGGTACCGAAAATGCTCGCCAATCTGCTTGGTGCCGTTATCTCATTCCTTGTACTCATGATCTTCTTCGTGACGAAGTTTTCACAAGTCTGGTTTGTATTGCTCTTTCTTCCTGCAATCGTCTTTCTTTTTCACCGGATTCATCATCATTATGCGTCTGTTGGTAAACAGCTCCGTATTGAATACGATGATCGTGCGGTTATCTATGATGGGAACGTCATTGTCGTACCAGTAGCAGGTATTACTAAAGTGGTTGAGAATTCAATCAACTATGCCAAATCAATCACACCAAATGTCTATGCTGTATACGTATCCTTTGATAAGGAAGAGGAAAAGCGGTTTGAAGAGAAGTGGAAGAAGTGGCATCCAGATGTGCGCCTTGTGACAATTCATTCAAAATATCGCAGTTTACTGACGCCGATTGTTAAATTTATCACAACGGTGGAAGCGAAAGCACAGGAAAATAACATGCAGGTCACGGTTGTTATCCCGCAGTTTATTACAAAGAAATCGTGGCATAATGTGCTTCACAATCAGTCCAGTTGGCTCATTAAAACGGTTTTGCTCTTTAAGAAAGATGTCATTGTGACAACGATTCCCTACCATTTCAAGGAATAGTATGATGAAAGAAGTTTGGTGCGGATGCGTGCCAAACTTCTTTTGCTATTTGGCAAAAGTTTATTGAACTGAAAATTTTGTTCTCTTTAAGCTGTCGTTATCCATCATAGATCACATGTAACCAATGGACCTTCTTAGTGCTGAAAGACTATTGTCTTTTTGACGTCAGTTCGTTACAATGAAAGCAACAATTAAATACCTAACATTAAGTGCCCGATAGGGATAATAGGGAAGTTGACTTATCACTAGGATGAGATCACACAGCCCCCGCTACTGTAGACACGATGAACAGATCCATATTTCCACTGGCTTTATGCTGGGAAGGACATCTAAGTAAAGTGACTGTCTAGTCAGGAAACCTGCTTAATGCTAATTGCCTATTTTTCGGAGGGAAAAAGTAAGGAGGACTACATGGAAATAACTGTAATCTGACTCCCTTTGTGAATTCTGGCAAAGGGTTTTTTAATGCTTCAACATATTTATTGTTTTTAAAAATTGGGAGGTAGAGATAGGATGCGGAAAATGAAGAAAAGAAGAAGTGTGCTGAGTTTACTACTGATTCTGTCTATGTTCATTGCGACAGGTTGTGGTCAAACAGAAGAACCAGCAACTAAAAAATCAAATGAAACATCTGATTATTCTGTTACGGTTACAGATGGACTCGGAGAGGAAGTAACCTTTACGAAGGAGCCAAAGGAAATTATTTCCTTAATACCTAGTGCAACAGAGATTATTTACGCGCTTGGTGAGGGAGACCGGGTGGTTGGTATATCCGATTTTGATAACTATCCTCTAGAGGTCACTGAGAAGCCAAAGTATGGCGGTATGGATTTGAATATAGAAGCCATCTTAGCTAATGACCCTGATATGGTGATGATTTCTGCTTCGCATGTCGCTAAATATGAATCATTTAAACCACAATTTGAAGATGCTGGCATCGATGTATTCGTTGTTGACGATAATGCGACAACATTTGAGGGGACTTACGACAGCATCGAAACGTTTGGAAAGGTTGTTGAGGCTGAGGATAAGGCTGAGGAAATTGTGACATCAATGAAAAACGAGGTAGATAAAATCAGTCAGAAAGCAGATGAGATGGACGGTGAATCACCAAAAGTCTGGGTAGAAATTTCACCTAGCCCTGAGATTTATACTGGCGGCAATGGCACATTTGTTGATGAAATGTTGACAATGATTCATGCTGAGAATGTTGCGAAGGATGTCGATGGCTGGTCAAAAATGAGTGATGAACTTGTCGTCGCTGCGAACCCTGATGTCATTATCACTACCTATGGCGACTACTCAGAAGATCCGGTCAAACAAGTTACGACAAGACCAGGCTGGGAAGACACAAATGCAGTGAAGAATGGACAAGTGTATGATCTTAATAATGATCCACTTTCGCGGCCAGGACCGAGACTAGTTGAGGGATTGAATGATCTATTCTATGCAGTTTATCCTGAAGCGAAGTAATCATCTGTCTACTAGATTTATTCGAGAATACACTCCGTACAAGTCACAGTTGCTGGAAATATCAGTGATGGTAATATTTGATAAAGTAAATGCCTATACCAATATAGGCATTTACTTTTTTTGAATTTTTCTATATAGTGGATATGGATTAACACTGTTAAGGAGGTGGAAAGTATGCCAACCGAATATCATGTATACGCTTGGACAATTGCCTTTATTCTTTTTGCAATCCTTGTGTTCACACCTATCAAACATATTGCACTACATATGGTTCTTCGACTTATGATGGTTATCATCATCATCACAGGTCTCATTCTTACTTGGAAAGTCTTTGAAATTGAGCCTTTATGGGTTACTGTTAAGTTACTTCTCGGTATTGGTATTGTCGGATTGTTCGAGATTATCATTGGGAAGCAAAAACGTAAAGAAAGTACAATGGTTGCTTGGATTATAATGGCAGTCTGCTTAGTTGGTGTCTTTTATTTAGGCTACGTAACATTACCAATGTAAGACTAGCTACCTAGCGAAAAGTATGGTACACTAGATTCTGCGATGAGCTGATTTGCATAAGCCGAAAATCTCGTCCTTAATTGGGCAAGTAGTATGTGGAGTACTGATTTTCGCCGCAATACGCATAACGACTGCTACGGCAGTCGTTTTTTAGTGTGTATGGGAATGATGCTATGATGGTGAAAATTGAGCATTTGTGGATAAATGTAATGTAAAAAAGCCGATTTGGTGCTAGATAGAATTGTCGGATTTATTCAGGGGGACTTATTATAGAAGTTTTATTTAGGGAGATTGTTCGATCTGCTGAAGGAAACGAAGCGTAACAATGTTTGAAAAAATAAAGTAGGATAATTAAAACTGTAACATAAAAAAATGCCCTCGCTGGGGGCATTTTTTATTTGGGTTTTGAAACATTTCATAGGTCAAGTAGTGTGCGGTGTGAGTATGGTCAATACCCTGAAGTCAGGCATTTATGTTAATCAAGCATAGTCTAGGACACTTAGGATGATTTAGGTATGTGATAGCCAAAATAACGATAGACATAACAATACCTAGAATGTATAATTACCACTGATAGCAGTGCTAAGAACGGTTGGCCAGCCCCCAGAAAGGGGGTGGTGCTATGTCAGTTTACGAAGCTTTAATGTTTGCAACAGCTTTCGCAACTTTGATTCTTTTAGTGGCTCGACATAACGATAAAAAATAGACCGTTCAGCCAAAGAATAGGTCTATTTTTTATAGATGTATGATTTTGCTAGCTGACCGCTCTTATGCGGACTGTTATTAAGGGGCAACGTTGACGCGTTGCTCCTTTTCTATATTGTAATCATAACATTTTAAATTTATTCGTGCAAATTTCTTTAATCGTCAGTTGGCTATACCAGTTAGACAATAAATATAGGGGAGTGATACATAGAATGGACATAACAAAAATTCATTTCGAAGATTACAAATGCTTTCCGAAAACCACTATAGAAAACTTGCAGCCAATAAACGTTGTTATAGGAAAAAATAACATTGGGAAATCAAGTCTCTTAGACGTTGTTGAAATAATTTATGATGGAGATAAGTTGAAAAATTACAACGGAAATATATTTTTAGAAAAGAAACTTTTGGAGAGCGAAATTGCCATGGTATTTAGTCGTACTACGTTTGGAGGGATTATTGCTGGTAATCATTATGAATTTGGAAGGCGTTTTATTGGAAGCGACTTCATATTTGAGATATGAAGGTCATGGTAAAGTTCAAACGCGAGTTTTCCAGAATATTGAGCGATTAGATGAAAAGTTCTCATTAAGGCATAAAGAATATTGGGATAATTTAACTGCAAATATAGCAATGGAAAAGAAGGGTACAAAAAGAATTTTTGCTGAAAGAAATATTTTTCCGGAAATTGAAAATGAGTCAATGTTGGTTGATGGAAACGGAAATGGAATTACTAGAATAATAAATAATTTTTTAAATAAGAGCAATTATAATGAAAGTCTTGTACGAGAAAAGCTTCTAAGTAAATTGAATGAAATTATGGGCGAAGACGCTACCTTTACAGAAATTGTGACGCAACAAGTAAAAATTAGTGATAAAACTAACTGGGAAATATTTTTGAGAGAAGACAAAAAGGGGAGAATTCCTTTGTCTTCTTCTGGAAGTGGTTTAAAAACAATTTTAATGGTATTGGTGTATACAATTCTTATTCCTGAGACAGAAAAGAGAAGTTTATCTGACTATATTTTTATGTTCGAAGAACTTGAAAACAATTTACATCCATCGTTACAGAGAAGATTATTAAAGTATGTTGAACAGTTAACAAAACAGGGTGCAATTTTTTTCTTAACAACGCACTCAAATGTGCTGTTAGATAATTTTCAAAACAGTGATGAAGTGAATATTCTACATGTTCAAAGGGAAAATGATGAAATAAAACTTTTGAACGCTAGTGGTCATATCCAAAAAAGCCACATCTTAAATGACCTAGGAATAAAAGCAAGTGACTTATTGCAATCAAACGGAATTATCTGGGTAGAGGGCCCTTCTGATAGAATCTATATCAATAAATGGATTAATCTTTGGTCTAACGGAAATTTAAAGGAAGGAAAAGACTATCAGTGTGTTTTTTACGGAGGAAGATTACTTTCTAATCTTACTGTAGTTGAAGCAGATGATCTTATTAATTTAATAAAGGTCAACAGGAACGCTGTAATTTTAATTGACAGCGATAAGAAAAGTGCACAGTCAAAAATAAACGAAACGAAAAAAAGGATAAATGAGGAAGCCAAGGATATTGGAGTAATGTGTTGGATAACTAAAGGAAGGGAGATTGAAAATTATTTACCACAAGATGTGATAAAAAGATGTTTTGACGTAAAAAGTTCAGAAGCTGTGTTTAATCAGTTCGATAACATTGAAGGTTATATTGAGAATCTAAAAAAAGGCAAAGGTAAAGACTTCTTAAAAAATAAGATTGGATTTGCTCATCACGCACTTGCACAAGCTAGCCTTGATGAGCTCAAAAGCTCCTATGATTTAAATGACAGAATGAATCAATTACTTGAGACAATTTATCTTTGGAATAAACATTGAAATCTAACACTTTAATGATCGTTGAACAATTTACACTTATAACTTGTCACTTTTTTGTTCTATGTCAACTACCTGTTTTCATACCTTTAAATTGAGGTGGACAAAGTGAAAAGAGTAGCAAATGTGACACTAAGATCAAGACTAATTTGGGCGCTCATTTTCGGTCTCACGGCCCTTATCGTCATTGATATCCGACTAGGGTACGTACAACTGTTCAATGGTGCAACGCTAATGAGCCGTGCCAAAGATTCATGGAGCAGAAACATTCCATTTGAGCCAAAACGTGGGGAGATTAAAGACCGAAATGGCGTTGTCCTAGCAACCAACAAAAGTACACCAACGATCTACGTGGTACCTAGACAAATTAAAAACCCCGAAAAAACAGCTGAACAATTGTCGGGCATATTGCAAGTTGAGTCAGCCCCAATTCTGGCACATCTGACAAAGAAATCAATGATTGAAAGAATCCCAGAAGGTAGGAAGATTAGCCACGAGGTAGCAAAGGAAATAAGAGCGTTATCGCTAGAGGGCGTTTATATTGCAGAAGATTCAAAGCGTTCCTACCCTTTTGGCAAGGAATTATCTCAAGTACTTGGATTTGCTGGTATTGATAATCAAGGACTCGTCGGACTCGAACTGACTTACGACAAGCTACTAAAAGGTGACAAAGGTAGTGTGAAACTCTACTCAGATGCAAAAGGAAACAAGCTAGAGAACCTTGCAGATGATTATCAAAATCCAAAAAACGGTAATGACCTCGTTTTGACGATAGACAACAAAGTGCAGACAATTATGGAACGTGAACTAGATATTGCTCAGGCAAAATATGATCCTGATGGAAGCATTGCAATAGCAGTAAATCCCAATACGGGTGAGATTCTCGGCATGTCCAGTAGACCAAACTTTGACCCTAGTGATTACAAAGATGTACCGCAAGAGGTCTATAACCGGAACCTACCTGTTTGGAGTACCTACGAGCCAGGGTCAACTTTTAAAATTATTACCTTAGCAGCTGCACTTGAAGAGAAGAAAGTAGACCTCGAGAAAGATGAATTCTTCGATCCTGGTGCTGTTGAAGTGGAAGGGTCTCGGCTTAAATGCTGGAAGCCAGGAGGGCATGGTGCTGAGACATTTCTAGAAGTCGTCCAAAATTCATGTAACCCAGGTTTTGTTGAACTAGGTAATCGGCTAGGCAAGGAAAAACTATTTTCTTATATTAAGGATTTTGGGTTCGGAGCCAAAACAGGCATTGATCTTTCGGGTGAAGGCACAGGGATTATGTTTAAAATGAGCCAAGTCGGACCTGTCGAACAAGCGACAACTGCATTTGGTCAAGGCGTTTCGGTAACACCGATTCAGCAAGTAATGGCGGTGGCTGCTGCTGTAAATGGTGGCACTTTGTATACCCCATACATCACGAAGGAAGTGGTTGATCCAGCCACTGGAAAGATTGTCATGCAAAAAAAACCACAAGTTAAGCGTAAAGTCATTTCAGAAGCTACCTCAAAACAAGTAAGGGATGCCTTAGAATCTGTTGTTGCACTCGGCACTGGTAGAGGCGCGTATGTTGACAGTTACCGCGTTGGTGGTAAAACAGGGACAGCACAAAAAGCGCAAGATGGTCACTATTTAGAAAACAACCATATCGTGTCATTCATCGGGTTTGCACCGGCGGACAAGCCAGAAGTTGTTGTTTACGTCGCTGTCGATAACCCCAAGAATACTGTGCAATTTGGTGGTGTAGTCGCTGCGCCAATCGTTGGCAATATGCTAGAGGACATCTTGCCTGCTCTTGATGTAAAACCACGTAATAAACAAATTGAAAAAGAATACCAATGGCCAGATCCTGTTACAGTAGAGGTTCCAGAGCTTGTCGGACTTGAGAAGAAAGAAATCATCAATCAGATGTATGATTTGAAAACAGAGATAGAAGGCAAGGGAAGTAAAGTCATTGAGCAATCGCCAGAACCAGGCGTAAAAGTACAAGCAGGCTCTGTTGTACGGTTAATGCTCGGTAACTAAATAATTTGGTACTATAGCTGCAAACAGTGAGGTCTGTAAAGGAATGTGATAGAGCCTCTCATGCAGTCATCAATTATTGCCAAAGTGAACACATTACACAGTACCAATAGATAAAGTGCGAGCGTATGACGCCGGAGAAAGGCTGTAAAATTCACACATACCTCTTGAAATCTACGGGCTCAGATATGGTATAATAAAGCTACACTCAGATGATAACAATTGTTATCATCTATTTTCGTTGGGAACAGGTGCAGGCATGAAGAAAAATATCGTATCAATTGAAGATAGAATACCAAAACTAAAAGAGAGAAGAAAAAGAAAAACAAGAATACAATTAGTGATTTTATTAATTAGTTTCTTTATTTTAATCACCTTGGTTGTTTATTTTAGTTCTTCTTATAGTCAAGTTAGTCACATCGAAGTAACAGGGAATCAGTACTTATCAGATGAAGAGATTACCGAGTGGAGTGAGATTCAGGGAGATGATTTTTTCATTACACTGAGTAAGAAAAGAGTAACTGAGAAAATCGAAGCACATGAAGAAATTAAAAATGTGACGATGGATAAACAGTATCCAAATAAGCTCGTCATTGAGGTAGAAGAGAACGGAATCATTGGTTACATCAAAGAAGGCGATGTCTATATACCTGTGCTTGAAAGTGGCTTGGTGATTAAGAAATCTGCCACAAAAACACCAACTGCTCTGCCAATCTTGTATAATTTCCAACAGGATCAATATTTAGAAAAACTTGCGGAACAGCTAAATGAAATGCCTAAGGAAGTGATGAATTTAATTTCTGAAGTGCACTATGATCCTAGTGAACAGGATCCAACACATATCTATTTATATATGAGTGATGGGATGAAGGTTGTTGGCTCTATTACAGATTTAGCTGAGAAAATGAGCTATTACACAAATATTGTTGCAAATATTTCACCACCTGAGACTAAAGGCGTTATTGATATTGAAGTGGGGGCTTATTTCACCCCTTATTAAATGTAGTTTGGAGTACAATGATGATAGACATGAGCATAGAACAAATGGTTTCAACAATAGAGGCAAGGATTAAGCCGTTACTCGCTGTTGTAGATGAGAATGTGACAAAAAATACGGAGAAAATGTTGCAGGCATTTCAGGAGAACAAGGTGAGCGATTCTCATTTCACTCCTTCAACAGGCTATGGCTATGATGATCATGGTCGCGATACGCTCGAGAAACTATATGCTTCCGTTTTTCATGCAGAGGCTGGGCTTGTCAGACCACAAATTATATCAGGAACGCACGCCATTTCAACTTGCTTATTTGGCTTACTCAGACCTGGTGATGAACTGCTCTACATAACAGGTAAGCCTTATGACACACTGGAAGAAGTGGTCGGCATTCGTGGCAATGGGATCGGCTCTTTAAAAGAATTTAATATTTCTTTTCAGGCAGTTCCACTGGACAATCATCATGTGAACTTTACTGCGATTGCGGAGGCGATTAAGCCAGAAACGAAGGTTATCGGTATTCAGCGGTCTCGTGGTTATGAAAATAGACCTTCTTTTACCGTTGCTGAAATTGGAGAAATGATTCGTTTTGTCAAATCAAAACGAGCTGATCTTGTCGTGTTCGTTGATAATTGTTATGGTGAATTTGCTGAAACGCTTGAACCAACAGATGTTGGTGCAGACCTAATGGCTGGTTCATTGATCAAAAATCCGGGCGGAGGGCTTGCGAAAACAGGCGGCTATATCGTAGGTAAAAAAGAGCTTGTTGAAAAATGTGCTTACCGTTTAACAACACCGGGTATCGGTGCAGAAGCTGGGGCATCACTGTATAGCCTGCTTGAGATGTATCAAGGTTTTTTCTTAGCGCCACATGTGGTGGGCGAAGCAATCAAAGGCGCTATTTTCACCTCAGCGTTACTTGGCGAATTAGGCTTTGAAACCTATCCAAAGTGGGATGACCAGCGAACGGATATTGTCCAAGCTGTGAGTTTCAACGACCGGGATAAAATGATTCGATTCTGTCAGCAAATTCAATTCGGCTCGCCTATCAACTCACATGTAACACCATATCCTGCCTACATGCCTGGATATGAGGATGATGTGATTATGGCGGCGGGTACCTTTATTCAAGGTGCTAGTATCGAACTGACAGCTGATGGTCCACTGAGGGCGCCGTTCACAACTTATGTGCAAGGCGGATTAACATATGCTCATGTAAAGATTGCCGTATCCAAAGCAGTTCAGGCTATTGTCCAAGAAGTACCTATCTGCTGACTTGGTGCTTAGATGAAGAATTCTGATTTGTACACGAAAAGTGATTTGAGCCCACTACAAAAGAAAAACGATACTTTTTCAACTGTATCGTTTTTTCATTTTATAAAGTGGGGTATCTGTGCCGGATGTCTACAATTTTGAATAAGATTTCGGTGCATGCTCCTGTTTGCCTCGGCAAACAAATGTTACTTTGCAGACGACTCGAGCGAAGTCAGCATGGTTTGTTTACTTTCAGGTGTCGCACTTTCCCAGATCATTTCTAGGAGAACACCAAGACCTGGTAGCACCTTCTCTTCACCGTTTTCGATAGCGTCCTCGATGACTGCTTGAAAATCAGTATTGCTATTGCCCTTGACGTTTGCTTTTACCGCTTTTCGGATATCTAAGTTCATCATAATCCTCCAAAGATTCATTCTTTCTAATAGTTTTTTCAATTCTAACTTTTTTATTCAGATGAAATTCGTTATAATGAACGAACAAACAAAATTTTGAAACTCTTTGTAAAAGCGTAGGTGAACAGGATTTGCAATCCATTGATTCTAAACAAAACAGGCGAGTGAAAAGCTGGCACAAGTTACATAGTAGAAAAGCAAGAGATGATTCAGGGAATTTCCTAGTCGAAGGGTTCCATTTAGTCGAAGAAGCATTACGAGCAAAGGTGGTTTCAGAGGTCATTTTTTGTATTGGCGCACGGTTACCAACTGAATGGGATGTAAGTGGTGTTTCCCTATTCGAGGTCAATGAGCCAATTGCGGAGATGCTCTCTCAGACGAAGGTGTCACAGCATGTGTTTGCAGTTTGCAGAAAACAAGTAGAGTACCTCGACTGGCAACAACATCAGACTTTTTTGCTCGTGGATGCTTTGCAAGACCCTGGAAACCTTGGGTCAATCATTAGAACAGCTGATGCTGTAGGCGTTGATGCTGTCATCCTAGGTGAAGGATGTGTCGATGTATACAATGATAAAACAATCCGGGCAACACAAGGCAGTCTTTTTCACTTACCTGTCATTTCGGCCAACTTGCAAGCTGCTATTGCTCATTTAAAGAAGCAAACAATTCCGGTTTTCGGGACGGCACTCACCAATGGACAATCTGTTTTCTCGCTTAAAGCACCCTCTCGATTTGCATTGATTGTTGGGAATGAGGGAAGTGGTGTCTCTAGGCAGCTACTGCAAGAAGCAGACCAAAGTCTCTTTGTGCCAATGAGAGGACAAGCTGAGTCATTAAATGTATCAGTCGCAACAGCAGTTTTACTTTACCATTTAATTGAACATAATGAACTATCGTAATTGCTTTACAGGTTAATTTGATTGAAATAATGGGGGATTTGAAATGAAAGAAGCATTAGATGGGCTGAAACAAGAAGCCAACGTAAAAATTGCAAGTGCAACAACAATGAAAGAACTAAATGATTTAAGAGTTACTTTTTTAGGAAAAAAAGGGCCAATTACTTCACTGATGAAAGGGCTTGCGAACTATCCCGCTGAGGAGAGACCGAAAATCGGGCAACTAGTGAATCAGTTGAAAGAGGATGTCAACCAAGTTGTCGAGAAGAAACTAGATGAGCTCGAACTCAAAGAGATGAATGCACAACTAGCGATGGAAACGATTGATATTTCTTTGCCAGGTTCGCCGATACGCCCGGGGACTTTTCACCCATTGACGAGAATGATTGAAGAAATTGAAGATCAATTTATTTCAATGGGCTATACGGTTGAAGAGGGTCCTGAAGTAGAAAGTGATTACTACAATTTTGAAATGTTGAATTTGCCAAAAGGGCATCCTGCCCGTGATATGCAAGATACATTCTATGTAAATGATGAGATTTTACTACGGACACACACGTCACCGGTACAAGTTCGGACGCTTCTTGCGAAGCAAGGTCAGGGACCAGTAAAGATTATTTGTCCAGGTAAAACATACCGTCGTGATGATGATGATGCGACCCATTCGCACCAATTTATGCAAATTGAAGGTTTGGTTGTTGATGAGAATATTTCAATGAGCGATCTAAAAGGGACACTTGATTTATTTGTTAAAAAAGTTTTTGGAGAAGAACGAGAAATTAGGCTTCGTCCAAGCTTCTTTCCGTTTACTTCGCCATCTGTTGAAGTGGATGTTTCATGTAATTTTTGCATTGGAAAAGGTTGTTCGACCTGTAAGCAAACTGGTTGGATCGAAATTCTAGGGGCTGGTATGGTTCATCCAAATGTACTACGCATGGCTGGTTTTGATCCAGAACGGTATACTGGTTTTGCCTTTGGGATGGGCGTTGAAAGAATTGCGATTCTTCGCTACGGGATTACAGATATTCGTGCATTTTATGTGAACGATATGCGCTTCTTATCTCAATTTAGAAAGCATAGCTAATCATTGATACAGACTTTAGTGAAATCGGAGGGGTTTATATATGTTCGTGTCTTATAATTGGTTAAAAGAGTTTGTTGATCTCACAGGTGAAACACCTGAAAGTTTATCGGAGAAAATTACCAAAGGCGGAATTGAAGTAGAATCAGTGAACACAACGGGCTTATCGATTAAGAAAGTGGTCGTAGGGCATGTGCTTAGTTGTGAAAAACACCCGGATGCCGATAAACTGCGCGTTTGCCAAGTAGATGTTGGCGAAGCTGCGCCTGTTCAGATTGTCTGTGGAGCAGCAAACGTTGCTGCAGGGCAACTTGTTCCAGTAGCGCTCGTTGGTGCTGTCCTTCCTGGTGGGTTCAAAATTAAACAAGGAAATCTCCGTGGTCAGGAATCGAGTGGGATGATTTGCTCACTTGCGGAATTGGGTGTTGATGCGAAGCTAACACCAAAAGAGTTTGCCACAGGTATATATGTATTCCCTACAGGGATACCAGTCGGTACAGACGCGGTTGCCGCATTAGGACTTCATGATGCCGTGATTGAACTTGGGCTGACACCGAACCGGAATGATTGCTTGAATATGATGGGCGTCGCCTTTGAAGTCGGTGCAATACTATCAAAGCCAACAACATTTCCAGCTGTCACATATCCATGTTCAAATGAAAAAGCCAGTGAACTCATTTCCGTACAGGTGCAAACCAGTGAAAATCCATTGTATATTGCAAAAGTAATAAGAAATGTCAAAATAGGTCCGTCCCCTTTATGGATGCAGGCCTACTTAATTGGCTGCGGTGTTAGACCACATAATAATGTCGTTGATATCACGAACTTTGTTTTAATGGAATATGGTCAACCGTTACATGCTTTTGATTACGACCGGATCGGTTCAAAGGAGATCGTGATTCGGAATGCAGTGGATAATGAGAAGATTGTTACGCTCGATGAGGTTGAAAGAACGTTATCTAGTAGCCAGATGGTGATAACAAATGGCCGTGCGCCACTTGCGATTGCTGGTGTAATGGGTGGTGCTGATTCAGCAGTAACAAGTGCCACGACAACCGTTGTGCTTGAGTCAGCTTATTTTGATGCAGAATCTATTCGTCAGGCATCAAAACAGCACGGGATTCGTTCAGATTCTAGCATCCGCTTTGAAAAGGGTGTTGACCCAAATCAAGTCGTTGCAGCGGCAGAAAGAGCTGCAGCACTATTACACGAATATGCTGGCGGTGAAGTGGCTGAAGGTTCCGTCCTTGTCGGGCATCTTGACACAAATGAGCGTGAAATTGCGGTTACGATGACCAAAATAAATGCCATTCTTGGTATGAACTTATCGGAGGAAGCCGTATCTGATATTCTCACGAGGCTGCAATATGAGTACCAACTTGATGCAGGAGAATTCACGATTCAGGTACCAACAAGGCGCCGTAGCTTGCAAATTGCTGAGGACATCATTGAAGACATTGCCAGTATCTATGGCTATGATAACTTACCTAAAACACTGCCACAATCACAACCAGCGTATACAGGTCTAACTGCGGTGCAGACACGACGAAGGGCGGTCCGTAAATTCTTCAATAGTGCTGGTTTAAATCAGACGATGACCTATTCACTGGTTTCCGATAGACAAGCTGATCAATTTAGTCTTTATGAACTGGGGAAAGTAAGCCTAGCGATGCCAATGTCTGAGCAACATAGCACACTCAGGCAGAGTATTGCCCCGAGTCTGCTCGAGGTGCTTCGCTTTAATAAAGCGAGACAAATTGACCATTTGGCTATTTTCGAGATGGGATCTGTTTATTTGAAAGATGATGAAACTGGATTACCAGAAGAAGTGGAGCATATTGCTGGTGCATTTACGGGCATGTGGCACTCGCATCTCTGGCAAGGGGAGAAGAAATCAGTCGATTTCTTCGTTGTCAAAGGGATTCTAGAAAGTCTTTTCTCCGTTTTCGGACTGTCAAAAGTCATCGTCTGGAAACCTGTTGAACTTGAGGGCATGCACCCGGGGCGGACCGCAGAAATTCTGCTGCAAAATGGCAAGCGAATTGGTTATTGTGGTCAAGTTCATCCGCGTGTCGCTAAACGATTAGACTTAAAGGATACGTATGTATTTGAATTATCATTACAAGAAATGTTCGATGTGAAAATTCGGCCAATTAAATTTTCAGAAATTCCTCGTTTCCCGTCAATTTCAAGGGATATTGCGCTTGTTGTTGATGCAACTATGACGGCCGGGCAAATTAAGAAGACAATTGAAAAAGCCGGTGGGCGCATGTTGAAAGAGGTATTGATATTTGATATTTATGAAGGGGCAAATATTGACGACGGTAAGAAATCAATTGCTTTCTCACTACGATACTTTGATCCAAGCAAGACATTGACTGACGAAGAAGTAAACAGTGTTCATCAAGAAGTCATTGAACATGTTCAAGCAAAATGCGGTGCAAGTTTGCGCGCTTAGTCACAGATGAATCATAAAGGGTTTCTGCTAAAATGGCAGGAACCCTTTTTTTTAGAACCATTCAATGGACTGTTTTGATATGGGGATTAGTAAGCGTCAAACCACGGACACCTAGAAGCCAGCGAAAAAAGACGATAAACTAAATGCCAAGATCAGAAGATCAAGGCATAAGAGTTTATACGTCTTTTTTTGAATGGAAACAATCAGCTGGTAAGCTAGATGACCATGGG
>JAVBKF010000166.1:0-3081 GCA_031554215.1 Caryophanales bacterium | reverse complement strand
CTGTCCGCCCCCTCCCCGGCACCCGCGCGCACGCGCGCGCGAGAGAGTGACAGACCGTGGCTGATACAGTCGTGAATCTGACCGTTAGTAACCGAATGTCCGCGGCTGTGTCCGATTCGCTCGACGCGCTCGAGCTCGGCCCGGAGCACGCAGCAATCAGCGAGCTTGCCCGCGGCCTAGCGTCCCTAATCGACGCGGCGGTAATGGATGGCCGTGGTCTCGAGGCGTACCGGCACCTCTCGCCACGCCTGGCCGGTGTGCTCCGCGAGCTCGGTGCTACCCCGGCGTCCCCGGCCCGGCGGGGAGGTGATGAGGATGACGTCGACAACGACCCCGCGGAGCGTGAGCTCTCCGAGCTCGAGCGTGCCGCGCGCACTCGGTCGGACCGAGCCGCGGCTATGGACGCGACCCCTACGGTCCCTGACGCCTGACACCTCGTTCGGGTTCGACGTGATCCACTTCGCTGAGCGTGTGCTCGGCCTGGTGCTCCGCCCCTGGCAACGGTGGCTCTTGATCCACGCGTGCGAGCTCCTGCCCGACGGCCGGCCGCGGTTCCGTCAGGTGCTAGTCGAGGTGGGCAGGCAGAACGGCAAGACGTTCGTACCGGTCGTGCTCGCGGCCTACTGGCTGTTCGTCGAGCGGGTGCCGCTCGTGCTCGGCACCTCGACGACCCTCGACTACGCGCGCGAGCCGCTCGACAAGGTGATCGCCCTGGTCGAGAACACACCCGCGCTGCGCCGGCGCTGCTCGCCCACGTGGGTGCGCCGTACCAACAGTCAACACCGCGCCTGGCTACGGCGCCGGCGCGGCGAGCTCGCCGGGCCCCGATATCAGATCGCGGCCAAGGGCCCGCGCGCCGGCCGGTCGCTCACCGTCCACCGGCTGATCAGTGACGAGCTCCGCGAGCATCGTGACTACGCGACGTGGGACGCCTCGTACAACGCCATGACTGACGTGCTCGACGGCCAAGTCTGGGCCCTGTCGAACGCGGGCGGCGCGCTGTCCGTGGTGCTCAACGACATGTGTGACCTGGGTATCGAGGGGGCCGACGAGCTCGGCTACTTCGGATGGACGTCGCCGGCGGCGGCCGACGTGCGGGACGTCGACGCGCTGTTGCAGGCCAACCCCTCGGTGGGGTACGGCGGGATCACCCTGGAGACGCTGCTCGCTGAGGCTGAGGCGGCGCTCCGGGTCGGTGGTGAGAAGCTCGCCGGGTTCCGCACGGAGAAGATGTGCATCACGGTCCCGACCCTGGCGCCGGCGATTGACCCCGGGGCGTGGGCCCGGTGCGCCGACCCCGGCACCCTCGACGAGGTGCGTGACCGGGTCGCGCTGCTCATCGACTGCGCGCCCGACGGCCAGCACGCGACGTTGGTCGCGGCGGCGGTGCTCCCTGATGGACGGGTGCGGGTCGAGCCGGTCGAGGCGTGGGCCGGTGTCGGTGCGACGGACAAGGCGCGCCGGGCGCTCCCCGGGCTCGTGCGCCGCGTCAAGCCGCGGGCCCTCGGGTGGATGCCGGGCGGGCCCGGCGCGGAGCTCGCCGCGGACATGACCCGCGTACCGGGCTGGCCTCCCCGCGGGGTCGACCTCGTCGAGGTCCGGGGCGACGCGGCGGCGGCGTGCATGGCGCTGCGCTCCCTGGTCATCGCCGGACAGATCGCACACAGCAACGACCCGCTCGTCGACGCGCACATCGCCGGCGCGGAGAAGTTGGATCGTGGCGATACGTGGGTGTTCGCCCGGCGCGGCCGTGGCCACTGTGACGCTGCGTACGCGGTGGCCGGGGCCGTCCAGATCGCGCGGTCCCTCCCGGCGCCCGTGGCGCGTCGCGGCCTGGTCGTCGTCGACGGGTAGACCACGGCCGTACACTCTCGATCATGGGAGTCAAGACGTGGGTGCGGCGGCACGTGCTCGGGCTCGACGTCGAGCCGTCGCCGGCGACACGTCAGTTCTCCGGGCCGCGGCCGATCGATCACATGTTCGCGCAGATGCGCGGGCGCTCGGGCACCCTCAGTCGTCGGGAAGCCCTGTCGATTCCCGGGGTAGCGAAGGGTCGTAACCTCCTGTGCTCGGTGTCGACGCTGCCCCTCACGGAGCGCGGGCCCGGCAACTCGACGAGCCGCTCGCCGCTGCTCGAGCAAATCGACCCGAACCTCGCCAACGTCGTGGTGCTCGCTCTCACGTTTGAAGATCTACTTTTCGACGCGGTGTCCTGGTGGCTCGTGCTCGAGCGGGGCGCCGACGGCTACCCGACGTCGGCGCGCCGGCTGGCGCCCGGCTCGGTGCAGGCCAAGCCACCGACCGGGGCGGCCTGGCCGAACCCCGCGGTGACCCCGGGCGGGGTCGACCCGACGGCGACCCGCGTCTACGTCGATGGGGTCGAGCGCGATCGCCGCGACGTCATCCGGTTCGACTCTCCCAACCCGGCGCTGAACGAGGTTGCCGGCGAGACGTTCCGCCTGGCCGCGGACTACCGGGACGCGGCTGCCATGTACGCGAGGAATCCTCAGGTCTCGGAGTATTTCTCGCCGGCCGACGGCGCGGTGGAGCTCGACGACGACGAAATCAAGGAGCACCTCTCGGCGTGGCTGGCGACGCGCCGGCGCGGCGGCATCGGCTACGTACCGGCCGGCCTCAAGTACAACGAGAGTTCCGCGCCGACGGCCGCCGACATGAAGCTCCCCGAGCTCAAGCAACAGGCGGCGCTCGAGACTGCCCTCACGATGGGCCTCGACCCCGAGGTTCTCGGCGTGCCGACGACGACGCGCACCTACGCCAACGCTCAGGACTGGCGACGGGACCGCATAAACGACGTGCTCGCCGCGTACATGCTCGCGATCACGCAGCGTCTCAGCATGCCCGACCTCTGCCGACGCGGGTACGTCCGCACGTTTGATCTTGACGACTACATGAAGGCCGACCCCATCACCCGATGGACGGTCTACGAGAAGGGGCGGGCGATGGGTGCGTTCGGTGTCGAGCACGTGCAAGCGGAGGAAGGGCTACCGATCATCGGCGCTCAGGATGCCGCGCCGACCGGCGGCACTCCGTCGACGACCCCGGGCCCGTCGCCGGCGCCGG
>JAVBKF010000086.1:0-25908 GCA_031554215.1 Caryophanales bacterium | reverse complement strand
GATCTTATACGCTCATATAAATGACCCACTTACTTCAGCATGACTGATAGCAAGCGCATAAATGTATACAAAGGGATTTTTTTATTTTTTTCATGAAGCATTTGCAAGGTTGCTCGTTTGAACGCTTCTATTTTGTAATCTTTAAACAAAGCATTTTGATAGTGCTGATAGTAGCGGATTTCTGAATTTAAGATGCTCTTATATCTTGCGAAAGAGACTGTTTCCTCTCCAAAGACAGAGAGGTCATGCACTAATGTTGCCTCTAGGACAAGTACCCCATAGCCACAACGAAATATCTCACTGAAGAACCAAAAGTCTAAACAATCCAGTGGAAATGCCTCGTTAAACCCACCGATTTCATCCAAAAAACTTCTTCTGACCAGACAGCCAGAGTTAATGCCCATAATCGGTGTCATATGGATACCAGGGGCAGGTCGGTCCATCTTTAGCGGCACGACAGTATCGCTCACAACCGGAGAAACAATGGTTTGATTACTCATGATTTGCGGGATGATTGCAACGACTGGGTTTGGCTGCACCGTTTCTGCTGCCAATTCTTTGAAGTACGCTTCGGTTAATTGCGTATCATGGTCTAGTAATAATACCCAGTCATGTCCCTCTTCTTGCGCATACTGCCAAGCGAAATTATAGGCTGTAACAACACCAAGATTCCTTGGGTCATGTTTGTAAACAAAGTTTTGCTGATCACTAGAAGGTTGTGCATTTTGACTATTATCATAAATGATGATATCGACTTCAATTTGAAGTTCCTTGAAAATAGGCAACCCTTGTTGCAGGGTTTGAAAGGTTTCTGATTGATCAATAGACTTATTATATAGAACTAAAACAACAGCTATTTTCATGGTGTTCTCCTTACCCTTATCTTGTCCTTGTGCAATTGTCTTTCAGGGGTATAATTGTCCCAGATTTATCCTGTATCACCGTTTAATTATTCTCTTCACAATTGCCTGAACTTCCTTATAATCAATGACATGGACCAGTGTAAGGAAAACAAGGTAGACAACAGCGCCTAGAATGACTTGTACAAAGGTTGTTGTGATGCCTACGCCTAACCATGCCCCAATAACGCGGACAACCAGTACCATCAGAAACGAAGCGGTTAATAACCAACCATAGGGCTTGAACATCTTTCTAAGGTCAAAAAAGTCTCTTGAGAAATAAACCAGTAGCAAAGCACCGATTGTTTCAACTAAAAGAATCGTGATCGAAGCGCCAATGTAGCCATAGTAGGGAATTAACAGCAAATTCAAACTGATTGAAGCAACTGCAGCCGCAATCGTCGAGATAGCATATTTTTTTTGCTGTCCCACTGCCACTAAGTATTGGAATCCGAACACATTAGAAATCCCGACAGGGATGATCAGTAATGCTGAGTAATAAAAGACATCTATCACGCCTGTGAATTCTTCACCGAAAAACCAGGGAACAAATTCTTTGGCAATCGCGATCAATCCAAAACCAAAGGCAAAACCGATGATGCTGACAAATTGAAATGATTTTTCTAAATTGCGCCTTGCAGACGTGGTATCATTTGTAGCCAACTGATTAGCCACTCTCGGCATAACAACGATACTCAGTGCTGAGACAACAGCCAATACCATGCGGATGACTTTTTGTCCTGTATCGTAGATAGCGACATCTGACAACGAATCCGTAAGTGTTCCAAGGAAAAACTTATCTAGAAACGTGTAGATCCCGATAGATAATGGTGGAACGAACAACACCAAAACTGGCAGTAAATGTTTGAAGGAATCCGGCCACTTAGTAGGAATGTAATCAACTTGCTTCTTGATTCCCCAAAACATGACCATTTGACCAGCGGCAACTGATAGCGACAAGATAATTGTGTAGAGCAAGAGGTCGTCCGGTGACTTGACCAATGTGAAAATGCCAATGACGCTCACAAGCTTAATCACGCCATTTCGGATGGCAATTTTCTTGAAATCTTCGACACCAACATAGAGCCAAGTAATATCAAACATGATCCCGATTAGATAGAGCGATTGGGCAAAATAAATTGCATTCCCCTCTCGAAAAAACAGCAGCGCAAAGACGGTAAAGGTCAACGCACTGGATAGTAGTTGTAATTTATATATTTCCAGAAATGTTTTTGATACTGATTCCCTTGAGTCTCTTGCTTGCGCAATTGCTCGGCTTCCGTACATTTGCACACCAAGTGCGGAGAACAGAACAAAGTATTGTGTAATTGATATACTAAACGCAAACGTTCCTAATGCGTCATCACCGAGAACCCGTGTTACATAGGGAACAGTGATAAATGGCAGCAACAACAGTAATATCTGATAACTGGCATTATAAAGATAGTTCTTAATCATTTAATTCTCCCTGTGAAGTCTGATACCATTAGCATGCTGAAAGTGGTTGATCTGAATGTACTCTAAATTATGGAGAAAAACTTTCATTCCAAAACTTTTAGGTAATTATAACATAAGTAATGGTTAAACAAACGTCATTTTCTAAAAATCAAGCGATATCAAGCGATATCTGTTTACCAACCATTCGTTTATCCAGTTATTAGCATGACTGCAAAAGAGTTGCCAGCAAAGATTTGAAAGAAGGTCGTTCTTTCTTGCTTTGAACTGAATAACAAATCGCTAGGCAATGGATAGCTGCAGACATAAAAAAAACTGGTACACTGCACCAGTTTTTTTGGGGGTTCACTTTACTCAGGCTGAATCGTTAATAAATAATCTACAGCTACATCCACATCATCGCCTTCAATTAAGCCGGCTGGCATATTGTCGAATCCATTATTGATAGCATTTTCTAATGCATCTTTGCTGTACCCTTTTCCGTTCTCATCAAGGGCAACTGCAGTTCCGCCGCCAAGCCCTTCCCCATGACAGCCAGAGCAGTTTTTATCAACTAGTTTCTCACCAGCGCTACCAGCTTCTTCTTCGCTTCCGCAAGCACTAAGACCGACTACTGACATTGTCATGATTAGTACTAGTAAGAACGTTTTTCTCATGTCAAATTTCCCCTTTTATTGTTCATTGATTCGTGTTGATTGAACCAGTAAGCCTTCCGCACATCTATCAAGCCTTTTTTAAGTACGGTACAACCTTTATGAATATTATAGACGCTTTTGGAAGGAATTCCAATCGTTTTTTGTGAGCTCAATCAATGTACCCGTCAAACGTGAGCACGCGGTATAGATGATTATTTCGTTAATCGTGACCGTAAATAGCTATTGATGAACAGGTCAATGTCACCGTCCATGACGCTACTGACATGACCGATTTCTGCACTAGTCCGGTGATCCTTTACCAGTTGATAAGGCATGAACACATAGGAGCGAATTTGGCTGCCCCAGCTGATGTCTTTTTGCTCGCCACGAATTTCTGCTAGTTCTTGCTCTTGTGCTTCAATCTTTAACTGGTACAACTTCGATTGAAGCATGCTCATGGCACGATCGCGGTTTTTCAGCTGGGAACGCTCTGTTTGGCATGTGACGACTGTACCTGTTGGCAGGTGGGTGATGCGGATCGCAGAGTCCGTTGTATTAATATGCTGACCACCTGCACCACTAGCACGATAGGTATCAACTTTCAAATCCTCTGTTCGGATATCAATAACCACATCGTCACTCAGTTCTGGCATAACTTCGCAAGAGACAAATGACGTATGCCGACGACCTGATGAATCGAAAGGCGAAACACGGACAAGTCGGTGGACACCTTTTTCAGATTTCAAATAGCCATAGGCATTATGCCCCTTGATGGAGAGGGTGACAGATTTGATTCCGGCTTCCTCACCAGGCAGGTAGTCCAGCGTTTCCACCTTGAATCCCTTTTTTTCAGCCCAACGTGTATACATCCGTAAGAGCATCGAACCCCAATCCTGTGATTCAGTGCCGCCAGCGCCCGGGTGAAGCTCCAAGATGGCATTGTTCTTATCATAATCTTCACTCAGTAGTTGCTCTAGTTCATAGCTACTAAGCGTGGCAACGAGCTCAAGTAGTTCCGTTTCTAAATCAGCTTGGAGCTCGCTATCTGCTTCCTCTTTTACTAGCTCATAAGTTAGGAACAAATTGTCATAAGATTCATTCATATCCCTGAAAGCGTGGATTTGATCCTTTAATCTGTTTGACTCAGCTATCAGTTTCTGCGCCTTGTTCTGATCATCCCAGAACGCCTGTTCCGACATCATTTCGTCGAGTTCCTCTATCCTTGCTTCTTTGTTTTCGAGGTCAAAGTGACCCCCTAAAGCCTGCGAGCCTGTTCGCAGTTTTTTCTAATTCATTACGGATATCAGCTAATTCCATAATTAATCACTCCTTTTATTGTTAAAAATGAAGATATTCATCTAAGAAAAGGCATACTCACAAAGTCTGTGAGTATGCAAATGAATTTTCCTGTTGTTGTGATGAAAGGAAAACTTCCTTTTCACAAGTTGACAATGCATTGTTTATTTTCCGTGACATTGCTTGTATTTTTTACCACTACCGCATGGGCAAGGCTCATTTCGTCCAACTGTTTCAGTTGAATTACGTTTTGGTTGCCGCTTTGCTGTTTCGCCATCTTTTGGTGCGACAGCATTGGCCTTAATGACTTCTTGGCGCTCAAGATTATTAACAATCTCAGCTTTCATCACATAGCGTGCAACTTCATCTTCTATCGCTGAAACCATGTTCTCGAACATGGCGAGACCCTCTGCTTGGTATTCCTTCAATGGATCAACTTGAGCATATGCCCGAAGATGAATACCATTACGGAGTTGCTCCATGCTGTCGATATGGCGCATCCAATGTGCATCGACTGCACGAAGTACAATGACTTTCTCGAATTCGCGCATTTGCTCAGAGGTCATTTGCTCCTCACGCGTATTGTAGTTTTGCGTGATTTCGTTTGAGACAATTTCAACGATTTCATCAATTAGTTTATTGTCAATGTCTGCCAGCGTGAGGCAGTTCTCATTTAAATAATTGGCGTGAATGAAATCAAGAATGGTCTGGTAATTGTCTAGGGCCTCACCATCTTCACTGCCAGAGGCGAAAGCGTGAAGACATCTGTCAAGGGAACTTGCAATCATGCCTTCAATGATTTCGCGTAAATTGTCGCTACCTAGAATTTGATTTCGTTGCTCATAGATAATCTCACGTTGTTGTCTTAATACATCATCATACTGAAGTAACTGCTTCCGCGCATCAAAGTTGTTGCCCTCGACGCGTTTTTGCGCACTTTCAATTGAACGTGACATTAATTTGCTTTGGATTGCACCTGTACCGTCAATCCCTTTTTTAATGGCATTTTGGAATGATTCAGAACCGAAACGGCGCATGAGTTCATCTTCAATTGATAGATAAAATTGTGTATAACCAGGATCGCCTTGTCGTCCAGAACGTCCACGGAGTTGATTATCAATCCGTCTACTTTCATGTCGTTCCGTACCGATTACGGCAAGTCCGCCCGCCTCAGTTACGCCTTCTCCAAGTTTGATATCTGTACCACGACCAGCCATGTTCGTGGCAATTGTGACAGAACCAGCTTGTCCAGCATTCAAAATAATTTCTGCCTCGCGCTCATGTTGCTTAGCATTTAACACGTTATGCGGAACAGCACGTTTGTTGAGTAGGGCAGAAATGTACTCGGATGTCTCGATAGCAACTGTACCAAGTAACACTGGTTGACCTGCTTTGTATCGTTCCGCAACATCATCTGCTACTGCATTAAACTTTGATTCTAACGTGGCGTAGATTAAATCAGGTTGGTCAATACGACATACTGAAACATTCGTAGGAATAACGATAACCGTCATATTGTAGATATTACGGAATTCTTCTTCCTCTGTCTTGGCAGTACCAGTCATTCCGGCTAGCTTTTGATACATACGGAAATAATTCTGGAAAGTAATCGTTGCCAGCGTCATTGATTCATTTTGAACATCGAGCCCTTCTTTGGCCTCGATTGCTTGGTGTAAACCTTCACTGTAACGACGACCATGCATTAATCGACCTGTGAAAGAGTCAACAATCACAATTTCGCCTTCATTGACAACATAATCAATATCTTTATGCATGCTAACATTTGCATGCAGTGCTTGGTTAATATGATGGTTAAGCGTTACATTCTGCATATCAAACAAATTATCAATACCAAATGAGCGCTCTGCCTTACTCATTCCTTCTTCCGTTAATTGCACACTTTTAGACTTAATATCAAATGTATAATCAACATCCTTTTCAAGGGTATGAACAAAGCCATTTGCCTGCATATAAAGCTGTGTTGATTTTTCAGCATTACCTGAAATAATGAGCGGCGTCCGGGACTCGTCAATTAAGATTGAGTCAACTTCATCGATGATGGCATAATAGAGAGGACGCTGAACTTTTTGTGCTTGGTAAAGGACCATGTTATCACGAAGATAATCAAATCCTAGTTCATTATTTGTACTATACGTAATATCGCAAGCATAAGCAGCCTGTTTTTCAGGTTGGCTCATAGCGTTCAAATTGAGTCCAACTGTTAGTCCTAAGAATTCATATAATTGTCCCATTTCTGTGGCATCACGTTGTACCAAGTATTCGTTGACAGTGACAACATGAACGCCTCTTTCGGTAATCGCATTTAGGTAGACTGGCAAGGTCGAAGTGAGGGTTTTACCTTCTCCGGTTCTCATCTCAGCAATGTCACCATCATGCAGTGCGATTGCCCCCATTAATTGTACATGAAATGGATATAAACCAAGGGCACGGCGTGCGCCTTCTCTCACAACGGCATAAGCTTCAACGAGTAGTTCATCAAGCGTTTCGCCGTTCCGGTAACGCTCCTTAAAATTTTCTGTCATCCCTCGTAATTCATCATCAGACTTTGCTGCCATTTCATCAGCCAGCAATTCGATTTGATCTGCTATTTTAGTTAAACGCTTTAACGCGTGCTTGTTTGTATCCCAAATTAGATCTAAAACACCCATGTAGATTTTCACTCCTGTTTTGTTAAGTCATTAATCTACTAATAGTATCACTTTATGGGGGGAGAAACAACCGATAGCGTTGCGGTGTGATCACTAAGAGACAATCAGAATTGAATGAGCACCCGCTCGCCCTGAGGAAGGAAGTTAAACTAATGGTTTCATAGCTGATACACCGGTTCTTGTGCTGAGATGGCCGCTTTAAATCATGCGGTTAGAAAACAATGATTAACAGAAGAACTAGGTAACAGGTCTTTGTGACAATTGTCTGCTATGGGAGCAACACGTATGTCTGACAAACGCTTTAAACATTGCAATTTATTGGCCTTTCATGACGGAATTTGAGAATTCTTATTTATAACAGGCTGATAAGATGGTACAATATCAGAAAAGAGTTTAAAATAGCGGTAGGTGAGTCAAATTTGGCAAGGTACAATCGGATTTTTAAGGATTTTGAAGATATTAAGAAAGAAATAGATGAAGCAATCGGACCTGTGGAGCCAGCGGTTGATGTAGAAACGGTTCCGTTAAATGATGATCAAGAGGACCCATTAGATCACGTAAAAGAATTGCTGAAAGAAATTGAGGATCATGAACGCGTAGCGGTCGCCCAAACCCTTGATTCAGAGGAGTTGTCTTCGAGATTATCACTTTCAACAAGGCTAAGAATGCAGGAAATTGTCCCAGGCATCAATGTTAGTGAAAGTATTGCGGAAGTAGACTCAGTAGACGTTGAGCGAGCACCGGTCAAGGACAAACCTCGAGAAACACAGCCCACTGAAAATAATATTGAAGAGAAACATGTCTTTAAAGAAGAGGTAGATAGTACACTGAGTACAGCTGCATCAAAGGATCCTGCAGTTGAGTCACGTAAAAAAGCCCAAGCGCTGTTTGATCAACCGGCCGACACTGAACCAAAAAAGAAAAAACGCAGAAGGTTGGTTAAGAGGGCCGATTTACAAGTAGTAGCACCAGAAAAAAACAATCCTCCGACGCAGCCTGAGGCGGAAACTGATGATCGTCATCTTGATCAGCCAGTTTACACCAATCCGATATTGGCAAGCGGTGTTACGACCAAAACGCTCGAGGCAGAAGATACGCTAAACGAATTAGATGTTTTACTAGAGAAATTAGAAAACAAATCGTTCTCAAATGAACCAGTAGCGACACCAGGTGTAGCGACACTTGAAACAGAGAATTTTGATAGTGTAGCATCAACTGATGAAGGGGACTTTAAAGAGGATTCATTTGAAGCAGGCGAAAAAAGTCGGAAGCCATTACTGAAGAATTTATGGTTTTGGGTTGTTGCCGTCTTTATATTGATCGTGGCAGTCGGTATTTTGCTGACGATATCGTTTTCAAGAAGCAATTCACTCACAACCTTATTTGATGATCCACCTACGTATGAGAGTAGTCTGATCGCACCTGGACCGGATTCAATGAATCAACCGTTTGATATTGCTGTTGTTGATGGCCATTCATACGTCACAGATTCTAAGAATCAAGTGATCAAAGTATTTGATGAAAATGGTGAATACCAAGAAGTCATTGGTGAGAAAAGTGGCGTGCCTTTCTTTAATTATCCGTATGGGATTGCTGCAGATAAGGACGGGATACTGTATATTACTGACCTTAATAGGGGTGAGATCCTGAAATATTCTACGGATGGAGAGTTTATTGGTAATTTCATTACCAATGATGTGACACTAGAATCACCGGGTGCGATTCGGATCGTCGATGATAAGCTGTATGTCACCGATGTCACTACGTCAAAGGCCTATGTGTTTTCTTTAAAGGGTGAGCTACTCCAGACAATCGATGGTGAATATGATGGAAAAGAATTATCGACACTTCAAGCGATTGTTGCTGACGATCAGTATATCTATCTCAGCGATACTGGTAATGCCCGCGTTTTAAAACTAACACTTGATGGTGAGTATGTATCAACGATTAAAAATTTCTCTGCAGAAACATCACATGTAAACATCCGCGGCTTGGCGCTAGATGATGACGGGAATGTTTACGTAGCAGACCGACAAAATAATACGGTTGAGTGTTTCGATCAAGACGGAAAACTGGTGTCAGTGCTATCGAATGATACAGATGAAAATGATCTAGGGAATCCAAATGGGCTTTGCATTGCTGATGGTGAATTGTATGTCACCAATATATTGAGCAATCAGGTAGATGTGTTTGCCCTTCCTGAGTAAGAAGTCTAAAGTGCCGGCTTGTAAGCGAGTATAAGACCATAACTGCTAGATTTTTTATAATGCGATTGTGAATAATTTGAAAATCTGAACAAGTGAAGTTGGCTAAACCGACTCCCTTGTTCAGACTTTGGTTTCAGGAGAAAATGCTTGGGGTGTGAATGGTACCAAGCCTATCAGGTACAGGATGAAGCTTAGTTTATGAAGAGACAATTTCCATTGCTACAGTATGATGCTTTAGTCTATTTTCATCAATGTCAAACCCGAGACCGCTACCATCAAGTGGGACTTCAATCTGTCCATCAGAAACTTCTACAGGACGGGATGTGATATCTGCTTGCCAGTAACGCGATGAACTAGAAATATCGCCCGGAATCGTGAAGTTTGGCAAGCTAGCAAGTGCAATATTCAGGGCGCGGCTCACACCGGACTCGAGCATTCCGCCACACCATACAGGTATTTGACGCTTATAACAATAATCGTGAATCTGAATCGCTTCCGTTAGACCGCCAACGCGTGCGGGTTTAATATTAATGACTCGGCAAGCACCAATCTCTAGCGCATTGATTGCATCAGTTAGCGATTGAATTGTTTCATCTAAGCAAATCGGTGTTGCTAGCTTTGCTTGTAATCTGGCATAATCAACAAAACTGTCCGTTGCAAGTGGTTGCTCAATCATTAATAAATTGTAGGGTGCAAGTGCTTGTAAGTAATGGATATCACCTAACGAGAAAGCGGCATTGGCATCTACAATGAGTGGTAAAGAAGGGAAGACAGTACGGATACGATCAAAAAGTGATAGCGGAACATCTCGGTTAATTTTTATTTTGACACGCTTGTAACCTGCTTTGACCGCAATATCAATTGTCTCAATAAGGTCAGATTCCGACTGCTGTAGCCCAATGCTAATGCCCGCGTCAATCTTTGCGCGTGTACCACCAATCATCGAAGCAAGGGGCTTATGAATGCGCTGTCCATAAAGATCCCAAACTGCAGCCTCAAGGCCTGCTTTTGCCATTGGATTTTTGCGAACTACCCGGAAGCGGTCAGCTACATCTGCTGGATGTGTGAAGCTATTTTGCATGAGAAGCGGGATTAGGAACTGTTTCATCATATACAGACAAGTTGTTTGTGTTTCTTCTGTATACCAAGGGGTATCGAATGCAACGCACTCACCCCATCCGCTCACCCCATCCTGATCTGTTACCTTGATGATCGTTAGATTTCGGTCCTCTATGGTTGCAAGACTGGTTTTGAAAGGTGAAATGAGTCGCATGGTGACCGCATATAACGCCACTTGTTTGATTCGGATCTGGTTTGTCAAATTGTGCACCCTCTATATCTAGAAATTAATTGTCAACATTAACGGTAACATAACTCATTTTTCATCACAATCAAAAATTGAAAGTTGGAGGATCTGAAATGATTATACAATGGAAACCAGAAGATAAACGCCTACTTGTAACTTCGATACAACGCTTCTTTTTGGAGGAATTTGATGAGGTGCTTGGAGAGATTGCAGCCGCTACTGTGTTAGAATTTATTGATGAACAGGCGGCACCGCATTATTTTAATGAAGGTGTTCGGCAAGCAATGGGCCACGAAGCGAATGCTCATGCTAGGCTTGAAGAAGATTTGTTTGCATTACTGAGACCAATCAAATAACAACCTCTGGTTCATAAACTGAAATTGTTTGCCAAAGCATGTTATAGAACGACCTGGTTATGGTAGAATAACATTTGTTGGCTTTAGACCCCGCTCATCTACAAAACCAAGGGTTAGCAATAGGGGCAAAGAAGTATAAATCAAACCACACACTGTAATGAGCGAAAAACAAAATTTGAAAGGCTGTTCTTATGAAAAACATTTTTTTCTTTCTATGGCGTTTTGTCAACAAGGTATTGAAGGATGATATTTTTGGGCTCGGGGCACAAATTGCCTACTATTTTTTACTTGCATTATTCCCGATGATTATCTTTTTTGTGACATTAATCCCCTTCTTACCGATTGAAGAAACACAATTTATGAATTTAATTGAAAGCATTGCACCGGCGGATGCAGTCACAATGATTCAGAGTATTGTTTCTGAAGTTGTCACTCGCCCGAGCATTGGGTTACTATCATTTGGTATCGTAGCCGCACTCTGGTCTGCATCTAGCGGTGTGAATTCGATTATTGTGGCGCTAAATAGTGCCTACCATGTTGAGAAAAAGCGATTTTATATCGTGCAACGCCTCTATTCAATGGGTTTAACAATTGGGTTACTACTCGCATTAGTGTTGACGCTTGTTCTGCCTGTATTCGGGAATCAACTTGGGCAGTGGCTTTTTCACTTATTAGGCTATGAAGGCGATTTCCCGTTTGTATGGAAAGTTCTTCGGTGGGCAATCAGCTTATTTGTACTCGTTCTTGTTTTCATCGTACTGTTTTGGTTCGGTCCGAATTTACATATCCGAATTAGAGATGCTATCCCAGGTGCGATTTTCACAAGCGTTGGCTGGATATTGAGTTCATTTATTTTCGCATTTTATGTCGATAACTTCGGCAACTATTCCGCGGCTTATGGTAGTATTGGGGGGATCATTATTCTCATCCTCTGGTTCTATATAACCGGTATATTTATCATCATTGGCGGAGAGCTCAATGCCTTCCTAGTTGAGGAACGAATAGCGCGAGAAGAAAATCGGTTAGAAAAGCAATACTGATTTAGTGCATCCATCAACCGATAGGTTTGATCTATTTAGGATACAATAAGAGGGCGGGCACCAAACTGTAAGGTGACCCGCTCATTCCCTGTTACTAGACAAAAAAAGCCTTATAGAGACCGTTTTTTAGACTAAACAATCGGCAGTAGGCTTTGTCCAAATGAGTGATTTCATCTCTGGACCTAAGGTTGATAAACAGAGAAGTAGTGGTAAAATACAAAGAGGTTATTTTTTTAGAAAGGAATTGTATAGAATGCTGAATAAAATTTTTATGGGGATGTTGGCGGTAGGGATGCCGTTGTCAATTATCGGTTCGATGATGCATTGGTCAGAAGTGGTCATGTTTGCTATATACTGCCTAACAATTGTTGCATTAGCCAGTTTTATGGGACGAGCAACTGAGAGTTTAGCGATTGTCTCAGGTCCACGAATTGGTGGGTTATTGAATGCCACTTTTGGTAATGCAGTTGAATTAATTATTTCGATTTTCTCTCTTAAAGCGGGTTTAGTTGGGGTAGTGTTAGCGTCACTTACGGGTTCTGTTATTGGGAACCTACTACTTGTCGCAGGACTCTCTTTCTTCCTTGGTGGGGTTAAACATAAGCGCCAGAAATTTAATATTCATGATGCAAGACACAATTCGGTCCTGTTAATCTTTGCGATATTCATTGCGTTTGTTATTCCAGAAGTATTTACGCAGGATATGAATTCGCATGATCAAATGGCACTCAGTGTCGGGGTTTCAGTGATATTAATTGCGCTTTATTTACTTGCCCTGTTCTTTAAGCTTGTCACCCATCGTGGTGTTTACAAATCAGAAAGCGCGGCAGTGCATCATGATGAAACGCCAGAATGGACAAAGGGTAAAGCGATGGCAGTTCTTGGTGTTTCAACCGTTGCAGTAGCGTACGTATCTGAGAACCTTGTACATACATTTGAAGCGGTTGGAGAGCGTTTCGGCTGGACAGAACTATTTATTGGTATTATTATCGTTGCAATTGTTGGGAATGCAGCAGAGCATGCATCTGCCATTATGTTCGCTATGAAGAACCAGATGGATATTGCTGTTGAGATCGCAGTTGGTTCAACGCTTCAAATTGCGATGTTTGTTGCACCACTGCTAGTCATTGTTTCTCTGATGTTTGAAACACAGATGCCGCTCGTGTTTACGCTCCCAGAGCTGGTTTCAATGGCCGTCTCTGTTCTCTTAATTGATGCCATCTGCAATGATGGGGAGACGACCTGGTTTGAAGGGATATCGTTGCTCGGCGCCTATGCAATTATGGCGATCGGATTTTTCTTACTCTAGTGAGTCGTTTCAAACGCTAGAAGTAAACCGCACCATCGTTTCAGGTACAAACGGCGGTTATGCAAAGGATCAAATGTACAGAGAGAACTAGCTGACAGCTTTAGCCCTGCGCTCTCTGGTACCTAATAAAATGAAAGCAAGAGAACTGAAAAAACCTTCAGTTTTTTATGGGGAAATTAGTTGTTGAAAATGAATTATAAAAAAGGGTTTGTTCGTTTCGTTTTTTTAATCGTGGGGTTATTGATTCTTGGGCTCGGTATTGCGCTGACGCTTGAAGCGAAGGATTTAGGAACTAGTGCCATTGATGCCCTTCAGTATGGGTTAAGCGAGAAGTTTGGTCGTTCGGTTGGATTTTGGGTATTTGTTGTCGGGGTTGTTTTGGTGATGTCCACGGCACTTCTTGAGCTGAAATTACCAAAGTTTCAAGCAGCAATTCCAGTCTTCATCCTAGGTCAGGCGGTTGATATGTGGATTACATTGTTCACACCATTTGAACCAGCAACGCTGTTAATTGAGATCCTTTTTCTCTTAGCAGGAACGCTGGTGATTGCACTAGGGGCAGCAGTGTATTTAACGCCGAATCTTGTGGCAACACCGCTTGATCTCTTTACAATAGCACTAGGAACGAAAATTAATCGCTCCTTTGGTTTTGCGAAAACGATTGTGGAAATATCAGCCTTGCTGCTCGCGCTACTGGTCGGTGGTCCAATCTGGTTTGGTACCATTGTCATCACTGTAACAGTCGGCCCCTGTATTCAATACTTCTTAAAACCAGTAGGAAGGTTGCAGAAGCGATTGTTTAGCAGGATAGAGGAACCGGCTTAAATGTTATGAGAAGTAGATGGAGAATGCAATGCTGCGGTTTTATCAGGCGATATTAATCACTGGCAGCAGTTTGGTTGAAATAGCGCTATGAGCGTAGGCTGGGACAAAACTGTTTTTACTAAATAGAAATTCATAAAAACATCATATTACAGTGCGATTTTCTGCATATTTCATGGTGAATATTTTGAACTTTCATAGCTCAAAAGTTGTTTTGTCTCAGCTTCGTTTATTGTGGTTTTTCAAGTACAAAGCGATTCAATTTATTTTTACTTGGTAAGTGAGTATTGTGTGGGCAAGCGCAAAGAATTGACTATTTGGTGAGACAGTAGCCTTATTTTTCACTTTTTAAATGGATGGTGTACGCAAAAGAAAGCAGGGATGAACATCACAGTGATGCGCCCTGCTTTTTTGGTATGACGATTATCCTATTATTCCAGTCCAGCACCCGGTGCCCGTGCTTTATTATCCGATGAACTCGTTTCCTCTTTTGGATTTAGGTTAATTTTCGGTAACAGAATCGCTGATACAATTCCGAGTACCGCAAAGCTGAATGAGATAGTAAACACAAAGGTCAGAGAATCGAGCATAGCTGATTGCACGATTGGCACAACCGTTTGCTGAATTTTCTCTGGAATTTGTTTCAAAGTATCCGGACTCAGTAGTACCCTGAAAATATTTTGGGGATCTGTATCAATTAATTGATACACTGAAGCAAGCATTTGCTGCCCCCCAGAAGACAATTGATTTGCCGGGATTTTGTCCAAGACAGGTACTAGATTGTCATTCAATAATTTCTCTGATTTCCAGTTCATTAACACGCCAAGCAGCGTAACACCAAAAGTAGCGCCAATTGATCGGAAGAACATAGTTGACGATGTGACGACACCAAGGTCTTTTCTTGGGAATGTCTCCTGTAATGTCAATGTCAGCGTTGGCATGACAAAACCCATACCAAATCCGATAATAGCCATGAAAGAGAATGCGACGTGCCTCGTCGTTGATTCTGTTAAAGTTGTCAGCAAGAAAATACCTGTTGCTGAAATTGTCATCCCTGTCAGGAATAAACGCTTGAACCCAACTTTGTAGACAATTCTTCCGCCGATAAATGACGATAGAACCATTCCAAGCATCATTGGTGCCATCATCGTACCGGAGTCAGATGCACTCATGCCGATAATGCCTTGCATGAAGAATGGAATGAAAGTTGTTGTGCCAATCATACCAATCATCATGAAAAATCCGATAAAGTTGACTGTAACAAACGTACGCTGTTTGAAGAAGTGGATCGGTAGAATCGGTTCTTTTGCTTTTCTTTCAACAAAAATGAACGAACCAATTCCGATAACGGCAAGAGCAATCAATCCGATGATTTGCCATGAACCCCAGTCATAGCTGTTACCACCAAGTGATAGTGCAAGGAGTGCACTGACAACACCAATCAGCATCGTTGTCATTCCTAGGTAATCAATCGATACTACTTTTCTGACGTGTTTGCCTCGAAGTCCTAGTGAGATAAGGGTGATTGCCAGAAGTCCTACAGGTAAGTTTATGTAGAACACCCATCTCCAGCTAACATTATCAACAATCACGCCACCGACCCAAGGGCCAATCACAGATGCCAACGCATAAACAGCGCCAAAAGCGCCTTGGAACTTGGCGCGCTCCCGGCCAACGAAGATATCACCAACAACTATCATTGCTAGTGGCATCATGATTCCGCCGCCAAGACCCTGAATGGCACGGAAAATAATTAGTTCATTCATTGTTTCGGCTTGCCCACAAAGTGCTGAACCAATGATGAAGGTAGAAAGTCCAATAATATAAATCAAACGTCTGCCGAATATATCTGATAATTTTCCTGCAATGGGTACGACAGCGGTGGATGTGAGTAGGTAAGCAGTTGTTAGCCACACCATTTTATCGAAGCCATTTAAATCGGCGACTATTTTCGGTAGGGCGGTTGCAACGATGGTACCATCGAGTGCTGCAAAGAATAGGGCGATGATTAGCCCGGTTAGAAGTAATTTCTTATGTTGATTTGGTTGTGCAGTTTCCAAACAATCTCCCCCTGTTAATTCATTAACTAAGTTAAATAATATACCCGGATTAGTTTCTATTGCAAAGAAATCCACTTGTAAAAAAATTAAACAAATACAACATGTTTATTTGCTAGTCGTCATAGTTACTAGGTGGTTTTATCAACTATTCATCGTTACTTTGCCCAGTAAATGTAGATTTCAGTAGTCAATAAATCGCGTTTCCAAATTTTTATCAGATTAGTTTAGATGAATTTGCAGAGACTAGCTACAGGAAAATAGTTGTTTTATTGGAACAAGTCACAACGTAGAGGATGCAAAAAAATGAAACGAATTTCATTGATATTGATGTTTCTGTTCTTACTATCAGGGGCAGGTGTTGCACAGGCAGAAACATCCACAGATCAATTGGCATGGGGCTTTAAAAGAGGACATGATGGTGTGCAGGCTGAAGCGGGTACCGCGCTTGGTCAGATGCTTGAAAAACATGGCGGTATATACCGCGGGAATGCGTCTGAGAAGACGCTTTATTTAACCTTTGATAATGGCTATGAAAACGGCTATACGGCGCATGTATTAGATGTGCTGAAAGCAAAGCATGTACCTGCAACTTTCTTTGTCACGGGTCACTATTTAGAAAGTGCACCAGATTTAGCAAAACGAATGGTAAAAGAGGGTCATATTATCGGGAATCACTCATGGAGCCATCCCGATTTTTCAAGCATTTCTGATGAAAAAATGAAAGAGGAGCTTGACCGAATCAAACAGCAGACATTTGAGCTGACTGGGCAAAAAGAGATGAAATACCTCCGTACACCTAGGGGGACCTTCAGTGAGCATAGCTTGGCGTATACAAAAGAGCTTGGCTATAGAAATGTCTTTTGGTCCGTGGCCTATGTTGATTGGGAGACCAATAACCAACACGGCAAGCAGTATGCCTATGACAATATAATGAAGCAAATTCATCCTGGCGCGATTATTTTGCTTCATTCTGTCTCGTCTGACAATGCGGAAGCACTTAGTGATGTCATCACAGATTTGAAAAAGCAGGGATATCAATTTCAAAGCCTGAATAAATTTCGCTAGAAAATAAACAATGATGTTTAGAAGAGGCAGTTGTCATACCCAGTGGTAGGACTGCTAATAAGGGATAATCAGGTGTTACCTCACAAAAGGAAAACGAATTCATTTTGGATACCCGTTGGTGATAGAATTAAGGGGACGGAGATCACAGATGTAGAGTTAAGAGAGAGTTCCAAGAAGTACTGGAACTCACCGCAGAAACCGAACGTAAGCTTTGGATTACCGAAAATTGTTATAAAATTTGAAGAAAAGCGTTTTCGCGAAACCTTATTTGTTTACCTTTAAATGAGACAAATAATGGGTTATCCTCTACAGACAATCAAATCTTTGTCCCTAAAGATGATCAATATTGTTGCCTGAAGTTCGAGTTTTCCGAATTGGAACAGTTGCGTGTTTTACCAGCGTGTTTGAAAGCACTTGCTAATGGTGTGCCAGATGCGCTTACACAGGGATCCATGAAGGGTAGACATACCTCTGTGCGTTTGCAGCAGATGTTACCCAAAATAATTTCACTTCCTAGACCTTGCGCAATGCTTCAACTATCAGAGAAAAGAAAGTGCGGAAATTGTCTCCTTTATTTTATTTATCTGACTTCACAAGTCTGTATAAAGTCTGGTACACTGGTTAAGGTCAAAAGAGTACTCGATAAAGGATGTTGTGGATGTTTGAAACTTTAATCAATAGTTATGCCGAAATTTTCACCTGGGATGCCTTCAAAGAGGCTGTGTTTAGCCCAGAAAGTGCTGGAGTTATTTTTACATTAATTATTCTAGAAGGACTTTTATCTGCAGATAATGCCATTGTTTTAGCTGTTATGGTTAAACATTTACCACCAGCCGAAAGACGGCGTGCGTTAATGTATGGACTTGTCGGTGCTTATATTTTCCGGTTTATCGCGATAGGGATTGGCGTATTTCTTGTTGAATTGCGCTGGGTTCAGGTGCTCGGCGGCCTATACCTCATTTACCTTGCGGTATCCCATTTCTATAAAAGTTATCGGGGTATCGACGAATCAGTTGTTGCCAAGCCGCCCAAAAGTTTCTGGGCTACGGTTATCTCGCTTCAATTGATGGATATCGCTTTTAGTATCGACAGTATCATTGCTGCCTTTGGTATTTCACAGAATATGTGGATTCTACTGATTGGTGGTATGCTTGGGATTCTGATGATGCGTGGCGTTGCTACGATATTCTTACGATTCATTGAGAAGGTTCCAGAGCTAGAAGCAGCAGCATTTGCGCTGATTTCAATTATCGGTGTGAAAATGATTGCCGGTGCTTATGGACATCATATCCCACAAGCAATGTTTTTTGCACTAATTGTTGGTACATTTGCAGTGACTTTCATGGTTCACTACTATCGTAAGAAGAAGAACCCTGAAAGATATGTGTTGCAAAGTGATGGTACGATTATGAGCGCAGCGGAAAATGCTCAGGACAACCAGAAAGTTGTCAGTGAGACAGCAACGAATGGTACAGAAAAAACACCAGTAAAAAATCAGTCTGACAAGAAAGAAGAACCAAAAGAATAGGTCCAGAAAAAACCTCTTACCGTCGTGAGAGGTTTTTTTGGTTCTATGTCAAACAGGACTGATAAATATAAATAGGCTCGACCGATACATCATGTTGATTGAGCTCTTTTTGTCAGAGCGGCAAATAACGATTTAAGTCAATCCTGAGTAGTTGGATGCCATTCCACTTTCGAGCTGTGATGGTAGGGATGGTGCCCGCGGCGGAGATGGTCATTCTCTGATACGTTGTCCGGTTCACCAATCCCCCATTGAAGATCAAACGAAAACAGACTATGATGGAACTAGAATGTGATTGGATGTGATGATTTTTGTTTAGAAAAGAAATTTCCCTTATTGCCCCGTATGATTTTGATTCTGTGCTTGATAGGCTACACATGGACCCGCTCAACCATGTTGATCTAGCAGCAAGAGAAGTTCGAGTACCCCTCTACATAAATGATAAACCAGTTGTTATTGCAGTGACAAATGTGGGAACAGTCTGGGCACCAGGAGTGGTTGTTTCAGCTGCGGATAGTCAGCAGGAAGGCATAGCACGGTTGTCAGAAATATTTCAATGGGATGTCTCTTTAGCTAAAATAGATGAACATTTCGCTCACTCTGATTTAAAGGAGCTTTTTCGTGCGCATCGCGGAACGCCGCTTATTCTTGATTTTGGATTGTACGATTGTTTGATGCGTTGTTTGATCCATCAACAACTAAATATGTCGTTTGCTATGACGCTTACGAAACGATTTGCAGATCAATATGGCGAGCTTTCCGGTGGTGTTCGTTTCTTTCCAAGACCTGCGCGGGTCGCTCAGGTTACGGTAACTGAACTGCGAGAACTGCAGTTTAGCACAAAGAAAGCGGAGTATGTTATTGATCTTTCACAGCGGATTGTCAGCGGTGAACTAGATTTACAGGCGCTAAGTCATCTTTCAGATGATGTGATTGCGAAGCAGTTAATTCAGTATCGTGGTATTGGAAACTGGACAATCGGATGTTTTCTCCTTTTTGGACTCGGTCGTCAGAATTTGATGCCATTTGCGGATATTGGTATTCAGAATGCATTGAAAATTGTTTACGGATTAGATGAGAAGCCGGCGCTGTCCCAAATGACACAATATAGCCAAGGGTGGTCTCCTTATTTAAGTTATGCTTCGTTGTATTTGTGGAGAAGTATTGAAAAGTTAAAGCAGAAGAAATGAATCACAGTGCCAAGCCTTCGTCTCACTATTTGCGGACAAGAAAACAGACTTGTGAAGGGGGCGCTGCAAGGAGAGATCGCGAATCGATCTGTCAGGTGCTGCTTCCAAGCCTGTTTCTCGTTATAGGGTAGTTACAGGTAACGTTTAATACATCAATTTTGTCCTTGACCCATTCACGACAAGGCGCAACTGACCTGTTTCAGGATTCATTACGAGGCCAGAAACTTTTATCTGCTTAGGCATTAATGGATGGGAGCGAATTAATTCTACACCATTACGGACATTTTCCTCAACTTCCTCAAACCCTTTCAACCAGTGGATGACATCAATACCTGCTCGTTCAAGAAGGTCAATGGTATTAGCTTCAATACCACCCGCAATCATTTCCTTTACAAGCTGCCCTGGGTCGATAGAGGACATCCCGCAATCGTCATGCCCAACAACAAATACTTCCTCAGCGCCCAGCACATGAACAGCAACGACAATAGAACGCATTACACTACCGAAAGGGTGGTTGATAACAGCACCAGCAACCTTAATAATCTTGGCATCTCCATTGGCAATGTTCATCGCACGTGGCAATAATTCCGTCAGTCTTGTATCCATACAGCTGACGATGACCATTTCCTTCACTGGATACTTTGTAGCAGTCTGATAGGGGAGGTAACCCTTATTCAGCACAAAATCCTCATTGTAAGCCATTATTTTTTCTAATGAATTCATCAAGCACACCCCATATCAATATTTTCAACCATTTGTTTGTAAAATGATCAAGCTAAGTTGTTTGCATTATATCACACCTTGCTGAATTGCTCTTATTTGGTAATCGGGAAAACCGCTGATGCAGATACAGCGGATGGACATTCATGACTACAGAGGATGTGGTGAATAGTAGGAGGGAGTATTGAAATTGAGGGGTTCTTCCCATTTTCAGCTATTGGATGCATTGTAAGCGTTTCTGGGTAGAAAATTGCGGAAGTTGTAATGGCAAGGGCTTGTGGTGGTTGGCTGTCGAAGGGTCAATTGCCGATTTGCATGACGTTTGTTAATAGAAAGGCTCCAATCAATGAGCTTTGCTAATGATTGGAGCCTTTCGTATAGGATTGATTGAAGCATAAGTGCTCATTAACGTTACATTTCTACTGTTTGTTTAATTGATTCCTTCAACTTACTAGCACTATGTTGTAGTTGTTCGATTTCTGTTTTATTGAGATCAAGCGGTAGAACTTCACGAATACCACTTGCATCAATGATACAAGGAACACCAAGGTAGACATCCGAAATCCCGTGGTAGTTATCAAGTAGTGTACTGACTGCAAGGATTGAACCTTCGTCCTTCAAGATTGCACAACAAATGCGATCAATAGCCACAGCGATTGCGTAGTAAGTTGCCCCTTTTGTTTCAATAATCTTATAAGCGGCGTCACGTGCGCCAGTGAAAACTTCTTCACGTTCGGCATCTGACAGCTCAATTCTAGAGCCTGAAACATTTGCCAAACTCCACACTGGAAGTTCAGAATCTCCATGCTCACCGATGATGTAGGCATGAATGTTGTTTGGACGAATATTTAACTTCTCACTGATTAAATAGCGGAAGCGTGCACTGTCAAGTAATGTACCAGAACCGATCACACGATTTGCAGGCCATTTTGATTGTTGCCAAGCAAAGTAACTCATGATATCAACAGGATTACTAGCAATTAACAGAATTCCTTCTGTTGTATACTCGGTAATACTGTCAATAATTGAATTGATGATGCGTTTGTTTTTCTTTAGGAGATCAATTCTAGTTTCTCCTGGTTTTTGTGCAGCACCAGCTGAGACAATAATAATGTCACAACCAACACAGTCCTCATATGTACCTGCCCAAACTTTTGCCTTACTTAGAAAGGGCAAACTGTGGTTTATGTCAAGTGCGTTACCGACAGCCATATCATGATTGGCATCAATTAGCACTAACTCATCAACACGATTTTTGAGCATTAGTGTAAAGGCAGTCGTTGCGCCGACAGCTCCAGCTCCAATAATAGCAACTTTTCTCTTCTTCAAAATGACATCTCCTTTGATTGTAGAACTCGTCATGAAGCGACTCATATCATTTGAATCACTTTATTTGAGTTTTTTTAGTAGAAATAGACCTATTTCGCATGTTAGTTCCTTCTACTCCATAACATATTGTAACAGGAATCGACGTAAGTATCACCCCTTTTATGCAGATTGTTTTAAGATTATGACACCTTACCGACAAAGCGAGAGACACTTGTTGGTGGTTAAGGGAATAACTGAAAGTTCGTGGCCAATGAGAAGTACACAGAATTAAAAAAATTCTGACGAATAGAAAACTACTGGTAATGGATTCCGCAAAGGTATGAGAACGGCGGAAAAAGTTTGGCTATCTTGTTTATTTTGCAAATGGAAGATCGGTACGCAAGACTCTAAAGTATGATCTCCTTCGTTCTAAAAAAGAGTTTTCCCCTAAAGCTCCGGAGTCATACGAAAAAATTGTCAGGGTCTGTATGCAATTTATTGCAGTGGTCGCGGAATCAACCGCAGTGGTAACACTCCGAGCTAGTGATCACGTCTGGGGTGCAATGCTGTTCGCCATGGTAGCACCTTGAATGGTTATATGCCTGCACTTTCTGGGACCGAATAGCGCTATACCAGCTTTGCGAAATCTAATTTGCGCAATATCCGGAATGACCTTGTTTCCGTCCCAGAGAATTGCTAAACTGATAAGGTAAGGGCACAGTGTGATGATTGACTCATTTGTGGCACGATATGATTGCTGGCGTAGTTCTGGGTTTGTAAGGCTAGTATTCGTCAAGCAAGGTCTGCCAGAGCAACGGGGTAATCCGAAGTTTGACCATCATCATGATTTTAATGACCTACACTTTTTTGAAGTGACTGGATATATAAAGGAGTAATAATTAGCATGAAGAAAAAATGGAAAAGGGTCTTACTTGCCAGTATGCTCATCATTGTATTTGCTTTTGCATCAATTGGGTCACCCACTTTATCGCTGGTCTTTGGGCTTAGTAAGTATGTGGATCTGGAGACAGTGCATTTTGAAACGGATATTTTGGTTCAGCATTTTGATACGTTAAGCGAGGCAACTAGTGCAAGCAAACTTTTATCAACTAAGGATGGACAGGTTCATTTGAAAGGGCGTTATCAAAAGGACCCATCTCGGCTCGAAATGGATTTGACCGTGGCCCTGGATGGTCCGCTTGATCGTACATTTACCATGCCTGTGATTATCGAAGAGGAGGCTATTTGGTTTAACCCACCTCAATTATTTGCGTTTATCCCTGACAATATATCAAACCAATTTATAATGAAGGAACTGGACAAACGGGAACCAAGTGATGTGCGAAAAGAACCTAGTGAACCAAGCGTTAGTGACCTAGAGCATCCCGTAATGGTCTCGCTGGGGATCCTTCAGAACCTCAATGTACAGGAGAATATTGCGTATGTGCCAATCAGAGAAAATGATCAATTGTCAGATCAACTCATTCACATAACGTTGCAAGAGAAAGAAATAGACTATATTAATGAAAGAATCCGTGCATATGCGGAGTCATATGAGGAAGAAAAGCCAGAGAAGACAGAAAAGGAAATCATCAATGATGCTGGACAACTTCTGTTAAAAGGTTTCGGCATTGAGGAACTTTCGCTAAAGGATTTAAAAGAGTTTAACATAAAGGATTTTAATTGGAAGAACTATGATTTAAATGATTTTGATTGGAAAGGAAAACTGTCGAGCGAAGCAAAACAAAGGTTACTGTCATCAATTAGGCTTGAACAGTGTCATGCTTATTTTGGAATGAAGGAAGACCACACACCCACGAACCAGCAGTCAGCACTTGTTGTTTCTTACCAGCTTGGCAGAGAACGGAAATACCTGCGTTTAGATGTGAAGACAACTTTTTCAAGAGTAAATCGACCTGCTGATTTTCAGATTGAAACGCCAACAAATGCGGTCCGTTGGGATAAAATTGTTGAATTATTAGACTAGTTATCAAGCTAGGAAGCAGATTTGGAAGGTATTCATTATCGTTATGCATGGAATGTCGACGAAGCAATCGGTCAAATATGTGAAACACCTTGTTCAAGTATATGATGGATTTTAAATTTATGAATAGGTTTCCCTAGCTTTAGTAGCATACTACTAGGCTGGTCAATTGAAAAACTAGTGGGCAGATTCAAAATACTTTCTACAGCAATCTTTTTCATTAAGGATGCCTGGTTTCAGCGCGATTGGCTGATGAATATGCCTAATGCTAGATGTAAATGAAAACTTCTAAGCAGGGTCAGCTTTTCATAAAAGAAGCCTGTTAATCCGATTCTATCAATCATTAAGGGGTTAATTTCCTATTTACAGGTGCAATTGAATCTGATAGTCTAGTAGTAGTGAAATTTAAGGAGCGTTTATCATATGAAAAGAATTTTTAAAGTGGGATTAATCTCGCTTACTACAATGATGTTGGCAGCCGGTTGTACTGGTGATGTTGACCCGAAAACGTATGTCAATGAAGTTACTGCGAAAGTAGATGAGAAGAAGAGCTACTCTTTTGAAGGAAGTTCAAAAGTGCAAATCAGATATACTGGCGCTGTTGAAAAAGGCATTGCCGCAAATTTCTTGAGTGAGCTTTTTGACGATTTAACCGTTCAATACAAAGGTGTTTACAGTGAAGATCCGGAACAAATGGAGCTGACTGTGAAGTTGAACATGGGCGGGAAACGTCCGATAGAGACTGAAATACCGATGGTAATCACCGATGACGATGTTTATTTTCAGTTAGCAGAATCAAACCTTATCACACTACCGAAGTCACTTCAGGATCGCTATATCAAGGTAGATGTGGCTGAGGACAAAGAAGCATCGGAAAAGGAAGCGCAGTTGACATCGCTGATCAACGACGTGACGATGATTATCATTGATCATTTGGATGAAGATAAATATTACAAGGATATCGCTGCAAATGAAGTGCCTGCCGCTGAAGGTGTTGAGATTGATCAAGCAATTGAAATTGCTGTAGATAATGAAACTGTATCAACATTTTTACAAGATAGCTTTGAGGAGATTGGGCTAGAAATTTTGGATTTAATTGAGTCCAAATATATGGATACATTAGGTATTAGCGATCCACAGATGCGTGTTGCGAGGGAAGCGATTAGTGAAACGCAGAAGGAGCTCGATAAGTCTCTTGCTACGATCGATGACTATATTGAAATTGAGCAGTTTGATTTAATTTATGCTGCTGATTCTGATCAGTTTATCACGTACCAAGGCTCTGACGCGGACATGACGTTTAAGGGGAAAGATGGAGACCTTAGGATTGTGATGAGTGCCAATACAAGCTTTACGAAAATTAATGAAACACCTGAATTTGAAGTTGGCATTCCGAAGGACGTTTTGAGTTTGGAAGATTTGGAAGAACTCTTTAATGACATCGAAGTACCAGGATTGCCCGAAGGGGATGCAAAGGATGCATCTCTCTAACTAATTGACAGAGGTTATCTGATGATATTGTTTTCTGACAGTCCGAGATTTCGGACTATCTTTTTTTGTGAGCTTACTCGTAAGTAGGAATGGTTACGGCTAAAATAAAGCTGGTTCTTTGAGTTGATGCGTGATGTGGAGAATGGACTTGTTCGTCTACACTAGTAGGTAAATAATGTCTATTGAATAATTAGCATTGTACGTGTAAAATATTACTGGACCCTACTAGGCAATAAAAGGAAAGCATGCATCATAAATGCATGCTACCAAACACAAATACGTTTTATGAAATTGTGATTTCTTATGGAACCACAGGTTATGTCTATGACGTGATTTATCCAGCAACCAAGTGTCTAGTGTTAGTTTACGAGACATTGAGTATTCGTTTACAGGACTGGTTGGTTCATGTGTGAGCATGCCAGCGCCACATGAACCAACAGAACTGACGAATATTAGTGCGAGTAAAGATATCTACTATCGCGTAGACAAAATAAAAGCAGTACCAAGATTGGTACGATTGTAACTAGAATTTGCGAAAGTACAGTTGCAAAATGAAAGTATCCAGCAACCA
>JAVBKF010000133.1:0-2545 GCA_031554215.1 Caryophanales bacterium | reverse complement strand
ATATGGGGAAGCACCAGGACAGGCTCCAAGGGTCCCCGGGCTAGATAAACCATTAGGAACCGTTGTATCAAGCTGTAAACATGGGCTTGTATCAGCGTTTTTAACTCAATATCATTCGGAAACATCAAGAAAGGAAGTAAGAGGGCAGGGGTTAGAGAGTCCGTTATTAACAATTGATTCTGCAAATCGCTATTCATTAGCAAGTGTTTTTATTGAAAGGCAGTTTAAAAGCTCAATAGGCCATGAAGTAACAGAACCGTTGGGTACTATTACAACAGTGGATAAATCAAGATTGATTACTGCCTTTCTTGCAAAATATTATAGTGGTGTTGAAGGGAATTCACAAGCGCTTGATGAGCCACTTCACAGCATAACCACTAAGGATCGATTTGCCCTAGTATCTATTCATGGAATTGATTTTAGGATTGTTGATATAACAATGAGAATGCTTGCTCCTGAGGAGCTGAAATTGGCGTCTAGTTTCCCAAAGGAATATGTAATAGACGTTGATATTGATGGAAATGCATATCCTAAAACAGCACAAGTGGCTCGTATTGGAAATGCTGTACCGCCAGTATTTGCAGAAGCACTTGTTAGAGCGAATCTTCCAGAATTATGTGTGAAGCGGAACTTAATAAAAAAATATGCGATCTAATTGAACATTCAGCAAGGTAAATGTTTAACTAGGCAGAACGAATAAAAGAAGAGTGGAGTACTTGATTTTACCGCTGGCTGTTTTTCAATAAACCAAGAGCGTTAGTAGAGACGGCAAAAGATTTAAATGCCAAAGTGGATCAGGAAAAATTGAGCGAGCAAAAACATGTTTTTTTATGCGTAAATATTGGTATACTTAGTTGTCAATGAATAAATATTTTGGAGGGCAAGATGAATAAAGAAGTGATTGCAAAACTCCTTGAAAGTGGTAGCCGTGAAGACCTAAGAGAGGTTATTAAAAGTCAAACTGGCGAATATAATGAATTAGATTTTAAAGAAGAGTGGCCAACTCCAGAAAAAATAGCAAAGCACATTTTAGCTTTTTCTAATTATGGTGGAGGTTGTATGATTGTTGGTGTTAGTGAAAAAAATAAATCGATCGAGCCCATTGGCTTACCAGAGTTTAAGAAAAAAGAAGACCTATTTAGTGGAATTGAAGGGTTTTTACCAACAGAAATTGCCCAATCAATTGAAATTGCTGATTATGGCTATGAGGAATCTGAGTACCCTGTCTTAATAGGTAAAAAATTTCAGGTTCTATTTGTGAATGGAACATATCATAAAGCACCTTTTGTTTCAAAAAAGGATGGAGAAAATATAAAGAAAAATCGTATTTACATTAGAAGAGGCGTTAAGAGTGTCGAGGCTTCATATGAGGAAATTCAACAAATTATTAGTAAACGTATCGATACTGGATACTCAACTACTTCTGAAATGGAACTTGAAGCACACTTAAACCAATTGAAAATTCTATACGATCATATCGATAGATATAATGTTAGATCAAGCTTTTTCGAAGCAATAAGTTCATCAGTGAGAATGTCATTAGGAACGACTAGAGAAAAAAATCCTAGTTTTCCACCAGAAGATTACGAAGGATTTATTAACCGAGCTATTAACAAGAAAAAAAGAAGAATTGAACTTGAAATTGATGTACTTGGTTTGAACGAATAAACGTTATGCTCCCTCATACAAACGTATTTAATATTATTTATTGCAATACTATCTGCGATCCTAAAATTCACGATAACCAGTACATTTAGAGAAAATATTCTAAAACTGCGAAGTATAAAAAGAATTTTTCAAGGAAAAGGCAAAGTTTATTTGGGTGTGGAGGAGCTAGATGATATTAGATATCGGCATAGAGGATGAGGAAAATTCTAATGAGTTTTTAATGAGTCTTTGGGCAGAAATAGGCAAAGAATTTGGTAAGGCTGCTTGGATGTATTGGCCTTATAAAGATACACAGACAAATTCAATTGTATTTGGTTCTATCGATATTGGTATAGCGATTCTAGTGGTTGGTGTTACATATAAAAGGAAAGGCAAAATTAATAAGTTATTTTTTAGTTATCCAAATACGAAGTATGGTTACAGAGATGGGCAAATTGAGGAGTTGAGAAGAGAATCAAAATTAGGGAAGAGATTGGTGATAGTTGTTAGAAACGCAAGAAATGGTGTCGGAGAATACAAAGACTTTCATTTTAGTAAAACTATAAGGTCTTTATCTCCCCTCTCAAGTTATGAAGGGGTTAATTTTAACACGAAAACTAGCACAGTTGACAAAACAAGGATTGAGTATACATTATCAGCATACGATAAGAACCAGGCACAAGGTAAAAGCACTCAAATACTAAATCGAATTGCAGACTTTTTATCGATAGAGACTAATGCCCCTTTTTGGATATTTGCAAATACTGATAATGTTGACCGAGAAATAGAAATTTTGGTAAGTGAGAAATACCAGGATGTAAACTTTATTGAAGGTTTTTCTGAAAAAGATGGCTGTTTAACAATCTCTGAGCAAGCTAAGGATTTTTTGAGTTACTTA
>JAVBKF010000245.1:0-6769 GCA_031554215.1 Caryophanales bacterium | reverse complement strand
CTATAGGTATGGTTTTGAGCTTAACAAAGAAAGAATTCATTCGGAGTGGCTGTTCAAGAAGATGAAGGCTAGTGAGGCTAAGCTTTTTGTTAGAGATGGTAGAGAAATTAGTGTAGGAAAATCATTTTCAGAAGGTGTGGGCCTTGAGAAATTTGTAAAAGAGAACGCACTTTTTCTGTCTGTCGCAGAACAATTCAATGGTGATGAAGCAAAAAAAGTTTTCAATTGGTTCCGTCAGTGTAAGTTCTTATCTGCAGACCGTCGTGTGTCATTTACTAATATCTTTGTAAACGATGAAAGAAACAAAAAAAATGTTTTAGAGTTAATGAGAAATGCAGACCTCGGGATTGAAGATATCAGCATAGAAAGAGCCAAAGTCGATGAGATTATTTTTCATTCAGGTACTGACATTCCCGACATGTTGAAAAAGAAAATTGCTAACGAACTTACAAAGATAACAACCCATCACAAGGTATTTGATAATGGAAAAGAGGTTAATGCGCTTGAAGAGTTTAATTTAGAGGAGCAGGAATCACAGGGCACAACAAGATTATTTTTCCTTTCTGGCCCCATCCTCGATACGTTGCTCAGCGGAAGTATCTTGGTGATTGATGAGCTTGACTCTCAATTACACCCACTGATTACACGTGAACTAATTAAGTTGTTTCACTCTAAAGAAGTTAACCGACATAATGCGCAGCTTATTTTCACAACACATGATACATCACATTTATCAAATAAGTTTTTTCGAAGAGATCAAATTTGGTTCACAGAGAAGGATGCGTTTGCAGCATCTCAGGCGTATTCTTTAGTTGAATTTGAGTTTGATGGGAAAAAGGTGCGAAATGATGCAGATTACGAGAAGAATTACATCATGGGGAAATACGGAGCTGTTCCGTTTTTGGGTGATTTTGAATTTTTAGGTGATCTAAATGGGGAAGGATGATCTATTTAAAAAAAGAAAAAATAAGGATTTTAAAAGAAAAGAAAAGAATCGAAAGCAAAAAGATAGTTTTCTAATTATTTGTGAGGGCGAAGAAACTGAGCCTAACTATTTTAGAGCATTTAGAGTGAAATCTGCCACAATTGAAGTGGTAGGTACTGGGTTTAACACCTATTCGCTCGTACAAAGAGCGGTCAAGGAAAAATCTATCAGCAGTTATGACCAGGTTTGGGTTGTTTTCGATAAGGATAGCTTTCCAGATAACCTTGTGGAAAAGGCGTTTCGGTTAGCAAAAAAAGAAAATATAAAAATTGCTTTCTCAAATGAGAGCTTTGAATTATGGTATGTCCTCCATTTTGATTTTCAGCAATCTCCCCTAGGTAGACAACAATACATTGATATATTGGATAAAAAATTAGGTGAGAAATATAAAAAAAACAATAGAAACATGTACGCAGTATTACTGGAAAAGCAATCGCTAGCAATTCATCGTGCAAGGAAGCTTCAAGAGGCTTTCACAACAAATAATCCGAGTAAGAAAAATCCGTCAACTTCGGTTTATGAATTAGTTTGTGAGTTGAACGAATTTAAATAAGGACATCATCCAGGAGCGAAATCATTAGAAGCCTCCATTCTCAAAATCTTTCAAGGTAAATAGTTATATGAAATACAGCTAATTTTGATATTTAAAATATGCTTACAAACATTTCTCTATTTTGCAATTCTCTGCTAAGATAAAAGCTATCATTTAATGTTTGGAGAACACTATGAAAATCATTGGAACAACACTCAATGCAAAATACATTCACACCAATCTAGCTTTACGATTTCTAAAAGCCTACGTAGCACCACAGTACCAATTGGATATCGTTGAATTTACAATAAAAGACCCGATTCTTCACATCGTCAGCGATTTATTTAGCCGTGATCCTGATGTAATCGGTTTCTCCTGCTACATTTGGAATATTGAAGAAACAAAAAAAGTTGCTGCTTTATTGAAAAAAGTAAAGCCAACCTGCACAATCGTGTTTGGTGGACCAGAAGTAAGTTATAATCCTGTGGATTGCCTCAAATCAACTCCAGCGGTTGATGCAGTAGTTGTTGGTGAAGGTGAGGCAACCTTCAAAGAAATACTTGATCGACTCAAGGCAGGAATGCCATTTGATGCAGTGAGCGGTATTGTCTATCGCACCGAGGAACAAATTCATCAGACAGCCCCGCGGGCAAAACTCGATTTGAAGACGATCCAGTCACCTTACCGATTTACGGAAGATTTACCGAACTTGCCGAACCGGATCGCCTATTTTGAAACCTCTCGTGGTTGTCCGTTTAACTGCCAGTTTTGTTTATCATCTATTGAAGTGGGCGTTCGATACTTTGACCGTGAGCAGGCGAAAGCGGATTTATTCTACTTAATCGAAAATGGTGCCAAAACAATCAAATTCATGGACCGTACCTTCAATATTAGCCGAAGCTATGCGATGGACATCTTTGCATTTTTAATAGAACATCATCGGCCGGGAATGAGTATCCAGTTTGAAATTACTGGCGATATCATGCGACCAGAGGTGATTGAATACCTCAATGAACATGCGCCACAAGGTTTGTTTCGTTTTGAAATCGGTGTTCAATCAACGAATGACAACACGAACTTACTGGTGGAACGAAAGCAGAATTTTGAAAAGCTCGCAAGTATTGTGACAATGATTAAAGAGGGGGGGAAGATTGATCAGCACTTAGATTTAATCGCAGGGCTACCAGAGGAGGATTATGACTCGTTTCGGAAAACATTTAATGATGTTTTCGCACTTCGTCCTGAGGAACTCCAATTGGGTTTTCTAAAGATGCTTCATGGTACAGGACTAACACATGATGCAGAGAAATATGGTTATCAGTTTATGGATTATCCGCCATATGAAATTGTTTCTAATGACCGGATGCCATTTGATGATGTTGTGCGGATTAAGCAAGTAGAGGATGTTCTCGAGAAGTATTGGAATGATCACCGGATGGATTTAACTGTAGAGTACCTGGTACGGTATGTGTACAATTCGCCATTTGATTTTTTTCAGGCATTCGGGACTTACTGGGAAGCGTGTGGCTGGTCACGGATTGGTCATCAACTAGCAGATTTATACGTGCGGTTAAGCGAATTTATTCAAACCATAGCGCCGGCTCACCACGAAGTACTTCTGTCCTTAATGAAATACGATTTCCTGACAAGGCAAACTTATAAACCGCGGAGTTTATGGTGGAAGGAGCAAATTTCGGTAAAAGAAAGGCTGACATTATTTGAACAGCTACGAAGCGAAAAGGTGCAGTTTGCTTACCTTGAAAATGATCAGCATCAAATGTCAGTTGATACGATCAGACAAGTGCTTGCGATGACTGACAGGGAACTACTGAAGCATGTTACAATTGAGCGACTCAGCATTGATATTAGCAAGTTTAACATGATGCATCAGGTTTCTTTGCGAGAGACGTTCTTACTTGTTTTCTTTGACCCGAAGACAAGAAAGACAACATATCAGTGCTTTAGCGTCTGATTAGCCTATAAATAGAGATAGGAACTACTACTATAGAAATAGCCTTCTCTCCCTACTCGAACGTAGCAGAAAGAAGGCTATTTTTTTATTACAATATCGAAGAAAAATGATTCAACTACGTGCGAGGCAGTAGGTTATTTTTCTTCAATAGCACTAATTTGCCAAGTGATACCGAACTGATCGACTACCATACCGTAAGCACCACTCCAGAAGGTTTTTGAAATCGGCAATTTTTCAACGCCATTTACTTTCAATTGATCGTAGATACGGTGTGCTTCCTCAATACTAACATCATTGATAGCAATTGAAATGGTATCTCCGCCTCCAGTATAAGGTGATCCAGGGAAATTGTCTGAGAACATAATATTCGTTCCTGCAACCTCAATACAGGCATGCATAATTAAATTTTCTGCGCCTTCAGGCAGTTGCATATCTTGTGTTTGGCCTGCATCACCCATTTTCATTACCTGAATATTTGTTGCTCCGAAAACCTCTGTGTATAAATCAATTGCTTGTTTGCAATTGCCGTCAAATACAAAATAAGGTACTAATTTCATATTGTGATACCTCCGTTTTTTTTGGCTTATTGTCAGCTAGCAAAACCATTGTCATCAATCGTTTCTTAAGCATCGTAGAATCAATATTCAGATGTAGTATCTCATCCGGTAACTAAATCTAAACATGTGACAACTGCTATATTGTATATAAACAATCCATTAATGGCAAGGGATATATTTGCCTGCGCCAAGTAGCATGTAATTGCCTCATCATCTAAAAGACCTCGTCGAAACAGCGGAACCTACCTTTCTTAGCATTTCTCTGATTATCAAAATGACAGGCGGAATTTACCTTAAAGTCAATAGCAGTGCTATCTAGTGCCGCGCTGAGGGGGACGTAGTAAATAGGTGAAATACTGACTGCCAAAATGCTTTAATAAATTTAGGTATAAAATGGCGTATTTGTCACATCTTAAACATATGGCGGCATGGCTTATTGCAAGGCATGTTTGGCCGATTAAACTACATAGAAATGGAGTGAGGGAATGAAAGCGAGTCATAAGCTTATCGTACCAGGCGTCGATTCAATGCTTCATCAATTTAAAGAAGAGATTGCTTCTGAGTTTGGTGTGAAGTTAGGTGGGCAAACTTCTTCATATGAAAACGGCTCAGTAGGTGGAGAAATCACACGTCGTTTAGTACAACATGCACAATCTAAAATGTCAGAAACAAACCATCAATAACTAGTAATTGAAACTAGAATATTGCAACAAAAGCAATTGCGGGATGTATGTAACCACTCCGCAATTGTTTTTTGCTGTATGCTTGATTTTTTATATTTATGCAAGCTTAAATAAGGCAGCCTCTCTTCTAGGAAGGAGCTACGCGTATTGCGACATCTCTAGCAAGAGGTATTGCTAGAAACAGTAACGCCAAAGAAGGAGCAAACCATTAAAGTTCTTTGGCGGAGTTAATGGTAAAACAGGCGAAAGCTTGATTTAGTTATAACCTCTGATGAAGACCAAGCTAGTCATTGTCACTGAACTACTGGATAGTTCGACTATGTACGAAACTGTTATCAGTGCAGGATTCACTAGTCGCTAGAGTATCAGTGACAAATTCCTACCAATGACCAGCATTGTACTAGTCAACAAAATCGCTCATCAATAAATGGATGATAATCTAGTATTAAACTAGATTGCATTCTGTTTGATTTCTGAGTGTTTTCGATGATTTTGGTTTTCAATCATTTGCACAACAACGCTTTTAAACTGATTAATTGAGATATCAAGCACTTCACGGCGTTCTTTTGATAGGTCAACTCTACCTGGTCCGTATTGGATAGAGTTAGAATCAAGAAGTCCCTCAATTTTTGTCAATAGTTTTGCCAGGTCCTTATCGTTCCAAGCTCTCATCCTTTTCTCGCTAATTTCTAACCCCATTAGCCAGTCGACTGATACATCGAATTTCGAGGAAATAGCTTCCAAAGTTCCAAAATCGGGGAATCTTTCGCCGTTTTCAAAGCGTGCAATAGAGCTCTGATTTAGGTTGATTATACCTGCGAATTGCTTTTGTGTAAGTTGGCTTTCAAGGCGTAGGTTCCTTAAGTTTTTTCCAAATGTCATTAAATCTCACCTCTTTCTAAAAATTATTACCTATCACCTACATCTTACCAATAGTCACGGCAAATGAAGGGGAAATGCCATAATAAAATCGTTTCTACGATAAATGACCGAATGACATCTGAATAAAAATTGGGATAAAATAACTAAAAAGACAAATAAACACTTGGAAATTTTCCTGACAAATAATACGAGGGTTTAACTTTAAAAATTGGATATTAATAGAATTAAAAAAGAAATTATATACTGTGTGTTTTTGTCAGGTGATGCAAATGCAAGTTACCAGCTCTATTTTGAAAATCGTCATAATAAAAGTCCAAAAAGACAAATAAATAAACATATAGGAAACTGCCTTGTTTTCCTGCTACAGAGGGACCTCCTCGAATTTTCGCTTTTTTACTAGAAAAATAAGAGAAAGTGAGTGACAAAAAAATAGTTTATATAAACCGTGTTATAGTGCATGTGTGGAAACTGTTATAGTACAAAAAAGGCTTTGGCAAGGGGCTTTATCCAATCTGTACTATAAAAATTAAATTGCGTTTTGTTGTGTTAAGTTGTATGATAATGACATATGCTATTGTAAGAAAAAATACTAATTTGCGAGTGTGATAATATGGCGAAGTTACCAAAGAAAAACGAAAATGGTATGTTTGAAATTCGGCTTGAGTCCATTGGAGGGCTTGGAGCAAACTTAGCAGGAAAAATGCTGGCTGAATCAGGTGTTATTGGTCACGGCTTTAACGGGGCTAATTTCGCTTCATACGGTTCCGAGAAGAAAGGATCGCCTGTGAAAAGCTTTATCCGCTACAGTGATGAAGACGTTGAAATTCGCGATCATAGTCCGATCGAGCAACCAAATGTGGTCGGTGTTTTTCACGAGGCCTTATACAAGACAATTAACGTTGTGAGCGGACTGCGTCATGACGGGATTATTCTCGTCAATTCAGTACGTGATTTTGAAGACATTAAAAAGGATTTAAATATTGAATATGGCACATTGGTAGTTGTGGATGCACTAGGGATTGCTGTAGACGAGAAAACCAAAGTAAATACAGCAATGCTAGGCGCATTGTTCAGTGTCATTGACTTCCTTAACCCAGATTCGATGCGTGATGTAATACGTAAAACATTCGAGAAGAAATACCCACACTTTGTTGAACC
>JAVBKF010000094.1:0-3320 GCA_031554215.1 Caryophanales bacterium | reverse complement strand
CGAACTTCTTATCTGTAAAATATCCATTACACCCTGTTTCGTTGTGATACATGATTCATCAATATCGGTGAATGGCAATATATCTGCCGTTTTAGCTGTTACGCTCACCTTTGTTTCCTTTGGCTTTTGTTCATTATTTTTCTTCGAAAAAAACTTCAGTTTAAACATTTTCTTCCTCGCTTTCTACCCTTTGAATCGGATGATATTTTGTGCGATTTCGCATAAGAGCGTAAAGTACAGCATGATAATTACGCCTCTCTTTATTCGTTGCACTTGGAACAACTAAGAAAAATACCAATGGAAACGCCATGAGGTAGAATGGTAGCTTTAAAAAATCATGTACATGCTTATCCACTGTGAAAATAAAGATTATGGATAAAATCACTACGACGATATCTTTTAGAAATAGAAAAGCAATTTTAATCTCACTCCGGAATTGTTTCGGAATCTCGTACATTGTTTTGTTCTCCTTTCAATGTTTTTAGTGGGGAAACTACAGTAGAAAATGTTGGCTGTCTACGACTGAACAAATCCTCTGTTTCAGAGGGCAGTTGTCCTTCAGGAATATGGAGGCTCTTAATTCCAATCAGCTGATTACTAGCATTGTTATCCTCTAATTGATCAGTCATCTTCTCACCTAGTCTTAAATCTGTAGGTTCGATTCTTTCACCAAAGGTAGCCCCAGCTGGCACATTCAATTGATTATCGGATTGCTGACTAGCCATTTGCTCATTTAAGCTCATACTTCCATGTACACTTTCTTCAGCTCCAGTTGCTAGAGAATCTGCACTTAGCGCATCCATTTGATTGACTGTTGTTTGGCTATCCATCTGTTCACTCAGTGTTGCGTTTACAGGCACTTCACCATCTGATTCTGTACCAAATGTTCCTGATACCTCAGTATGTTCTGAGCCAAACTGATCGCTTGGAGTTGGCACGGCAGGATCCTCTTCCGCCAGCCCATCTTGCTGACCAACCTCGCTTTTCATTGAATGTCTTTCAGTTTCTTGCGCTTTGGCCATCTCATCATGCAATGGCGCTACGTTATCTGGCATCATTTGCCCAAGCTGCTGTTGTTGATTTTCCATCATGTCACCAACCTTATTCAGCGCTTTCTTCGACCCATCAACAGCTGATGAAACTGCACCATATGCTGCTTTAGCAGTATCTTCAGTAATTGATTTAGCTGCACGTGCTGCCTTATACGATGATGACAACCCCGCATCCACTCCCAATATTCTCTCAATCGAGTTCGGTCCATCAATAAGTGCCCAGCTTCCTGCGACAAGTAGTACAAGTTGTACAAAGCCTGAACCCATCGAAGTTATCCATGACGACCAGAGGAAATAGAATTGAAACATGACAGCAATAAAAAAAACAAGCACCATGCTTGTAAAAATGTGACTGACTATTTGTTTTGTCCGCTGACCAGAGGAAATATCACTAACGGCAACTAGCATTGCAAAAAATTGATTAAATGCCAGTTCGAATATAATTCTCCCTACTTTGATACTAGACAAAAGTAGCGCAACAAAAGTAACTCCTAACGTCACTATAATAGTAATAAAATTAACATCCCACCTATAGTACCTTTCATCCCATTGGAGCCACCCGTCCTCAAGCTCGGTTGCTTTTGCCATCCCAGTCTCCGAGTATGTCATCCGCTGTTTAAGCACTTCCGTCTCAGCGTTCTTCGGATCAATTGTCTCGTTTACATCAATGTTCCTTATATCGCTCCCATTGATATTGTTAGGCGGATTTGGATCAAGGCTAAATTTGTTTTTATCGTATAAAATCATATCAGATACATTGTCTTTGATGATTTTATCGGATATTTGCTGATTGGTTTCCGGATTAACTGCCTCAATACCAGCGATTGTAAATGCACTGATTTTTGTCATAATTAGCGGTAAACCAACTAGAAGTGAAACCGCCAAGAGTAAATTAGTAAAAATGTGACTTCTGTGCTTGTGACGTTGAAACATCAATTGCATGCCTACAAATCCTAAGCTACCTGCTAATAACACCCAAAGAATAGGCTCAAAACGATTAATAAAACTCGTAACTCCCTGCGAATCAAAAAATCCGTGTAATGTAACAATTTCATTCGCCACATTCTGGATTAAATCCAGAAATAGAGCTAGTATTTTAATAATCCACCATGCGAGCAACCGAAAAACATAGTCAACTATATTGGCAATATTCAATTTGTCAGCATACTGATCCCATATCTGTAACAGTTGATCTTCGTTCATTTTCAGCACCTCCCTTCGTTCTAAAAACTTTAAGCGTATTTAATCACAATGTTATAGACTTCCTCACTTACCTGATTGGTTTCAAGTAAGTACACAAGAAGCTCTTTATATCGTTTGACTGTAAGTCTTTCAAAATCTTCATTATCAAAATCATCTTGAAAATATCTGACATTCTTTCGTAACATCTCCCGCTTTGCGTTTGATAAAGTAAGCAAGTCACCTGTTTCCACGATTGGCTCTTCTATCCCAGTAAACATTACTGGCGTATATCGTAAGTTCTTAACATCAACATCTTTGTGCAAACTTTTTATTTTCAAATCTAGAATTGAGTTCGATGTATTAAAGCTATCTGAAAGATACTCCCACCGATATTTCATACTCGCTTTCTTATTGTTAAAGATCGGTGTTGGTGTAATCTTTCGTCGCTTTAAATCTTGTCGTTTAATCACCCGGACTACGACCGTTTCTCCTTCTCTTAGGGACATTAATTCATTCGGAGTTAGTAATGCTCTTTCCTTTACGCTCTCACTACTAGATTTATCAACCTCAAAAGATTTTCCACTTCTTGATTTATCCTCAATGGTTGTTTTACCAACCAATTTTGAAAATTGCTCAGCTGTATGAATATCATTGGTTAATATATAAATCTGATTACCACAGTTACCAACAATTGTGTCCATATCAGCTCCGTAGAGCTTTTTAATCTGCGCATAGGCTTGAATAATCAAATTAAACCGAATATTCCTACCAAGGCAAACCGTAACTATATTTGCCAATCCCTCGATTACAGGCATATTCCCAAATTCGTCAAGTAAAAATACAACTTCCCTTGTACATTTACCACCCTTTGACTGCGATGCTCGCTTTGAGAGGATAAAATAGAGTTGATTAACAAATATCGACGCAATCTTATGATTGGATGCATCATAATCAGGTGTGACCATAAAAATAGCAACTGGCTTTTCTCCAAAACCAATTGATTCTAAATTAACAGAATTCATTGAAGTCATCTTTGCAATCTCAGTAAAAGTAAACTTCTGTAACTCTGTCATTGTTGTCGAGAAA
>JAVBKF010000199.1:0-19646 GCA_031554215.1 Caryophanales bacterium | reverse complement strand
GCGGCTAAATAGTTTCCTAGCTTCGTGATAACTTCTTCTAAAATCTCATTATCCAGTACAATCGTCATTCCTACTCACCTCACTTTAACGGAAACGGACATATTCTAGTTCGGACTCGAGTTTATTCAGTGTAGAAACAATTTCATCTACCACTTCCTCCATCACAGCCCTCGCATGTACATTTGCAAAATCCATTTCGTTTAAATTCTCTGTTACTGAACTTCTTGTATCCTGAATTTGTTCAAAGTAATTGCCAAGCTTCTTTTGGCAGAATTCGTATGTATATTGTTTACTCACCCGTTCGTCACCCTTCCTTTTTCACAAGTACGGCGTCAAGCTCTATCATCTCATCAAGTACTTGGTTCAAATACCTATGAAATGTTTTTAAATTGTTGATTAATTCGGGCGCTTTTGTATCCTCCATTGTGTTTAATGTATCATCAATTGCGCTGATAAATTCTGAGTCTGAAGTCGATAGGAGTTCGCGTATATCACCAATATATCCATCACCGAATGGCTCAAACTCAGTAATACCCTCTTGCAATAAGTCACTTGCCGTCCTGAAAGCTTCTGAATCGATTAGAATTTTTTCAGATGTACTCATAGTCACCTTCTCTTTCTACTTTTTGTAATTTTTTTGTTTTTTTATGCTTTAAAAGACTATTAGACCATATAATATTGTTTATAACAACGGTTTTCTTGAAATATTTTGAAATGTTTTACGAAAACATCCTAATACGAGCGTTGACAAGGTAAATCTAGTTTGCTATTTTTAATCCATCTGACGAACGAATCATGTGTATCTGATCCATCAAAACTCTCAACATTTTTCTCTAATGTCCGATTAATATCGTAAAGAAATGTTCAACGCCCTTAAAGTAGGCAGACTATTTTAGTCATACTCGGATCTCACCAGCCGAAATACCATTTTGTTCTAAACATTTTTCTAGCAATTCTGTCTACTCATTTCTCATTTCTCATTTCTCATTTATCAATACAAATCAAACATTTATTGTATATTTTTACAATTGCGTAGCCGATTCTACCTGTTTTATTTTATTTTCAATATATTTATTTTAGTAAAGTATGACTTTGAGTAAATCTTTCCCTTCTACAGGTTCTTTTATTGCGATTGTTTGTGTCATGATCGGACTCAATTATTCCTACCAGTCATGAAAACAACAAAACGGCAGTCACCTTTTCCTTAATGTTACAAGAATCCACATTAAGGAAAAATGATCTGCCGTTTTTTCCATGAAACAAGATTGAAGCCTGACTGCAACTCATTTTCCGCATCGAATATCAAAACCAGCGGGCATGATGCGAAATCCACAACTAATATCCGCTACAAAACCTTAGGTCACAAGTTTTCTCGCAGGCAGCCCCCTTACCGTGGCATTACCAGTACAGGGGTTAGCTCGCAAACCATCACAGTTTGACAAATGAGACCATCAAATCACCGGGATTAATCACCTCACCGTTCGCAACGAAAATCTGATCAATCACACCGTCAAATGGCGCTTGCACAGTCGTTTCCATTTTCATTGCCTCTGTTACGATTAGATGCTGCCCTTTAACAACTGTTTGACCTCGTTCAACCTGCACCTTGAGTACCATCCCTGGCATACTGGCACCAATTTGGTATGGGTTTCCTGCTTCTGCTTTTTGCTTCGTCACGATTGTTGAAACGACACTGTCATCACTAATCCTTACTTGACGAGATTGTCCGTTCATATCAAAGTAGAGTGTTCTCGTGCCATCTTCTTTGATATAACCAATTGAATTCAGCTTCACCTCAATGGATCTTCCCTTATGAATATAGATGGTCAGTTTCTCACCTAAACGCATGCCATGATGGAAAGTCGGCGTATCGAGTAGCGACACATCGCCATAAATATCAGTGACTTTCACATACTCTTTAAAAACCTTCGGGTACATAATGTAAGCGAGCACATCGTCATCCGTAACCGGATTCTTGAAAGTGCTGATTTCTTCTCTCACTGCCATGAAATCGATAGGTGCTAACAGTTCACCAGGTCTTGTGACAAACGGCTTCTTATCTCCGAGAATCGCTTTCTGCACTGGTTTCGGCCAACCACCTTCCGGCTGCCCAAGATAGCCTTCCATCATTTCAATGACTGAGTCAGGGAAGCTAATCGACCCATTCGATTGCAAAATCTTTTCTTCAGTTAATTGATTCTGTAGCATAAACAGTGCCATATCACCAACAACCTTCGATGAAGGTGTCACTTTGACAATGTCGCCGAACATTTGATTGACATAACTGTACATTTTCTTGACATCACCAAACTGTTCACCGAGCCCAACACCAATCGCTTGTTGCTGTAGGTTCGAGTACTGACCGCCCGGCATTTCATGGGCATATACTTCTGAGTGAGGTGACTTCATCCCCGATTCAAACGCCCCATAATAGCGGCGAACATCTTCCCAATAATTCGAGAGCGATTCAGCCGCCCCTATGTCCAGCTCTGGTCTACGTGCTGTCCCCGCTAATGCGTAATACAAGGAGTTCATACTAGGCTGCGCAGTCATTCCTGCCATTGAACCAATTGCCGTATCGACAATATCTACACCCGCTTCAATCGCACGGGCGTACATCATAATCCCATTACCACTGGTATCATGCGTATGCAGATGAATAGGAATCGAAACTGTTTCTTTTAACTCAGAAATTAAACGGTAAGCCGCTTCTGGTTTAATGAGTCCAGCCATATCTTTGATCGCTAAGATATGAGCACCACATGCCTCAAGCTCTTTCGCCATTTTTTTATAATAATGGATATCGAATTTTGGCCTATGCGGATCGAGCAAGTCTCCTGTATAACAAATAGTCGCTTCGGCAATCCGGTTCTCTTGGCGCACGGCATCAATGGCTACTTCCATCCCCCGAGTCCAGTTCAGACTGTCGAAAATCCGGAAGACATCGACACCTGCTGCTGCCGAGTGGCTGACAAATGCCCGCGTGACGTTGTCCGGGTAGTTGGAATAGCCAACTGCATTTGAACCACGAAGTAACATTTGTAATAAATGATTTGGAATTAGCTTACGCATTTCCCGGAGACGAACCCACGGGTCTTCCTTTAGGAACCGATAAGCAGTGTCAAATGTTGCTCCGCCCCAGACTTCCATTGAAAATAAATCAGGCAACATCATTGCTGTTTGCCTTGAAATCGCAAGTAAATCCTTTGTACGCACTCTCGTTGCCAGCAGTGATTGGTGCGCATCACGGAACGTCGTATCAGTTAGTAGCACATGGTCCTGATTATGTATCCACTTTACAAGACCATCAGGCCCCTCTGTATCTAATATTTGCTTCGTACCAGTCTGGACAACCGCCGCCGGGTCAATCTCTTTTGGCATCCGTACAGCGAATGCTGGCTTCTCCACCTGACCAATCCCGGGAAAACCGTTAATCGTCACATTACCAATGTACGATAGGAACTTTGTACCAATATCTTTCTCCGTGATAAACTGAAACAATTCTGGCGCCTTATCAATAAAGGAAGTATCATAATGTCCGGAAATAAAGTCTGGATGAACACAAACATTTTCAAGAAACTGAATGTTCGTCTTGAGGCCACGAATTCGGAACTCACAAAGCCCCCGGTACATTTTACGTGCTGCCTGCTCAAAACTCATTCCCGATACGGAAATCTTCACTAATAAAGAATCATAATATGGACTAATCTCGGCACCGGTATAGCAATTACAACCATCTAGTCTGACACCAAAACCACCTGGAGCACGATAAGAAGTAATCTTACCAGCATCCGGCATAAAATTATTAATTGGATCCTCAGTTGTAATCCGGCACTGAATGGCAAAGCCACTCATCGTAATCTCTTCTTGCACGGGAATCTTGATAAAATCTTCATGCAAGTAATGTCCCTCAGCAATCAGAATTTGTGATTGGACAATATCAATTCCTGTAATCATCTCAGTAATCGTGTGCTCCACCTGAACACGCGGGTTGACTTCAATAAAATAAAACGAATCCCCAGCAACGAGAAATTCAACAGTGCCAGCATTGACATATTCGACGTTTTTCATTATCGCCACAGCCGCATCACAAATTCGTTTACGCATTTCATTAGAAAGCGACTGACAGGGTGCTACTTCAACAACTTTTTGATAGCGCCGCTGAACTGAACAATCACGCTCATACAAATGAACAAGGTTGCCATGCGAATCACCGAGAATTTGTACCTCAATATGTTTTGGATTTTCGATGAAGCGTTCACAATAGACCTCATCACTACCAAATGATGCTTTCGCTTCCGAAGTTGCACGATTATATGCTTCCTCAATCTCGCCCTCACTCCGAACAATTCGCATGCCCCGACCACCACCACCAAGGGTTGCCTTGATGATAACCGGAAAACCATGATTTGCTGTAAAATCAACAATCTCCGCTATCGACTGAACAGGTCCATCACTTCCAGGAATCGTTGGAATCCCGGCCAGAATCGCTTGCTGCTTAGCCTTTACCTTATCACCAAACATATCCAAATGAACGGGTCTCGGTCCAACGAAAACAAGCCCTTCTTCTTCACACCTCTTAGCAAATGTAAGGTTCTCGGATAAGAAACCATAGCCCGGATGAATCGCAGTACAATTCGTATCTTTTGCAATAGCAATCATCTGCTCAATCGCTAAATAAGCATCCGTCGGCTTCATGCCTTCACCAATTAAATAAGCCTCATCCGCTTTAAATCTGTGTAACGATACTTCATCTTCTTTTGAATAAACTGCAACGGTATTAATACCTAAATCGTTTGCTGCACGCATTACACGAATCGCAATCTCGCCACGATTCGCAACCAACAACTTGCTAATTTTCTTCATCATGGGATGTCATCCTCCGTTATGTAGTAAATCGTATAACACATTTATCTAATATTACATACTAATTATACAGTAAAAACCCAAAAGGAGTAGCTTTTTTAAAACTTTTCGGATTTTTTTGTGCGTATCTGAAAAAAGCACTTCATCAGGGACTCTGAAGTGCCACTATAGAGCCCGTTCTAGCTTGTGCGTATAACTGAAACTCATTCCCTTAGCAGTATGGTGATAAAAAAGCCTATTCATACAAGAATATAACTGCTTATCACCATCCTTTCGGATCATCAAATTCTATGCATGTACAAAAGGTTATTGTACAATAGTTTCTCCTGATTTTAATCTCTGTCGCTCTGTCTGCATCGAAATATTCACTAGTATCCCCATCGAAATGAACGTCAGCAATAAGGATGTTCCGCCATAACTTACAAATGGTAAAGTAACACCTGTAATCGGGATTAGTCCTGTCATTCCGCCTAAATTGACAAATGCCTGAATGGCAATCATTGATGAAATACCAATAGCGACCATACTACCAAATGGATCTTTACACCGCATTGACACAATTGTTCCCTTCACAACAATTGTAAGCAAACTTCCAAGAACAAAAGCAACACCGATGAAACCAAATTCTTCGGCAATAACAGCAATAATCGAGTCGGTGTGCGCCTCTGGCAAATAGCCATACTTCTGTGTGCTCTCACCAAAACCAACGCCTGTCATCCCGCCATTCCCAATCGCTAGTAAGGAACCCACTAACTGATAACCATCATCTTGTCCTGTTTCAAAAGGATGAAGATAACCAGTAATCCGCTCTTGCTGCTCCTCTGTCATAAATTTATCAGGAAATTTAATCAACAACGTCAAGGCGCTCCCGAGGATGATTAAAATAATAGCAATAATGACGGACATCTTCTTCCAGTCGAGTCCAGAACAAATAATGATGCAGAATCCGATCGCCAAGATAATCGCTGCTGACCCAAAATCAGGCTGCTGCAGAATCAAGAAAGCGATGGTAATTAGCACAATCACTGGTGGCATTAACGAGCGATTGATATCATTAATGTATTGCTGTTTATTGTGGAAGGCAGCAGACAAATAAAGAATAATCGCTAGTTTACAAAACTCAGCAGGTTGAAAACTGATAATCCCGAAATCAAACCAGCCCTGCGAATTTCCTTTAACTGACCCGAAAACCATTAACAAGAGCAAACTTAAAATAGCACTAAACACCATCGGAATCTGAATTTTGCTTGATTTGAATAACTTATAATTCACATTCGACATCACGAAAAAGGCGACAAGTGAAATAATCAAGAAGGTCAATTGCTTCGTAAAGAACAGGTTACTATCCACTTCATGGCGAACTACTGTTGAATAGATACTGGCGCTATACACCATAACAACACCGAAAATACTTAATAGAATCGGCACCACAATTAAAGTAAAATCAAATGATCTATATCGTAAATTCATAACTGCCTTCCTTAATGAAAATGAACAAGCACCATAGCTGATTGCTACAGGCTAATGCCATCAAAATATTTGTTGTGGATTGATTAGGTCATACACCGAGAGAAGCAAGAATGAGTCTCCTCTAGAGTACCTAATAACCCATTATAATATAAATTATCGCTTCCTTGTTGGTTTTAAGAGAAATTATTTCTCTTAGTGCAAGGCGCTAGGACCTTGCGAAGGGCCTATACTAACTGAGACATATGAAAAAACTACCAATTGCAACAGGCATCTAGGTAGTTTGATTAATTACAATATTCATCAACCAATAATCCCAGCAGCATTTTTGTTGCAAGCATTCAAGACGTTTGCGGTGGGTCCATCGACATTTCAAACAGATAGAGGAGTTCCTTTTCAAGAAAATCGACAATTTCCTTCCCCTCGCGTTCTTCCATTAGACCTAAATGGACAGCGAAATCGATCTCTTTAGTTAATCCATAGACCTGTGTGTCGAGGATATCTTCATAAAACGGACATTGTGGTAACGTTAAATTTTCTAGTTGAACTGTTATTAACTGGTATATTTTGTCTGAATCTGCCTTTATTTGTTCAATCGCTTTATCACGTATTTGTGACGATATTTCCACGGTCTCCATAGAATCCCTCATTATCTATTTTTCACAGCTCATTTCAATCAACTCTAAAAATCTTGCTAACTATTTAGCATTCAGATCGGTTAAGAAATTCCAGTTCCACGATCAATACTTAGTAGCTTTTCATTGCCGCTAAGACTTGACGATCTAACTTTTCCGCAGCAACTTTGTCATAAGTTTTATCATAAACAGGTGGTTGCACAATTTTCGATCCATAAAACATCACATCACGCACTTCACCGATCACAAGCTTCACAAGCGAGAGTTTAAGTGGGACATTGGCGAGTCGCTCAGCGACGATTTCTGTCGTTCCAGCAATCGCAAACACGGACTCATCGGCAAATAGCGTGAGTACAATCTGCCTGTTTGCCTTGACATTTTCAATGATCCGCGAACGATTATCGACTGCAAAATAAATCTCGCTTGCTGATTTTGCTAGCACCCAACTAATAGATGAAACATTCGGTGCTCCTGTTTCAAAATCAACCGTACTGATTGTCGTAAAACTTGGTGACTGCAACACATCAAAAAGTGAATCTACAAGTTGTTTTTCGACCTTATTTGGCATCTCAACACCCCTTAGAAATCAAGTTTCAAATCCATTTATATTATATTCAATAAAAAAACGAATGGCAAACCGTTGATACCCGCGAGAAAAAACCTTCCCTCGAGCATCTCAAAAGCGCAGTACATAGCTGGCAGCAAAAACTAAAACGATCTGACAAATCGCTGCTGATGCAAGCAACAATCGGCGACATTTTCGTACCTTTGTTCTCGTGTGTGTGTGAACCTTGCATCTTTATTAAATCTACATCAGCATTAAATAGGACACTCCAGCAAGTAAAAATACTGCACAGAATCCGAACATCCACTTTGCTAGCTTCTCCACTTCATCGCCCCCAAGTTTATTGTTTTCCAGCTAGGCACCTAGGGACGTGCGTAATTGGCACAACCTCACGTGAATTTACTTCAGTTCAACGATTGTTGCACCCATACCACCTTCGCCTTGACCGCCAAAACGATAGCTTTTCACAGCACGATGTCTTTTTAAATATTGATGGACACCCTGGCGCAATGCACCAGTACCATGACCATGGATAATCGAAACAGATGGGTAATTCGCAAGCAATGCATCATCAAGGAACTTCTCAAGCCGCATCAGTGCAGCTTCATACCGTTCCCCGCGTAAATCAAGCTTAGATGTAACAGGCGTTGATTTACCACGTAAAATTGTCACTTGTCTCATCTCTGGCTTCTTCGCCTTATTGACTAAGGTCATATCGGTGATAGCAACCTTCATTTTCATGATTCCTAGCTGCACAGTCCATGCATCTGCCCCGCTTCGTTCTAACAAAACCCCTTGCTGATCTAGGGACAAAACAATGACATCATCACCTGCTTCAAAACTCGGCAAGTGCTTCTTCCTCATCTTAACAGACTCTTTCACTACTGTCTCAGGTTTCGCCTCATCGAGCCTCTTTTTCACCTTCGTCCAATCTTTCTCGGTGGAGCTGCTTTGTGCATTTAGGCGCATACTTCTGAGTTCCCGAATAATTTCATCCGCATCATGTTTGGCTTTCTCAATGATCCCAATTGCCTCTTTTTGCGCCTTTTCTAGCTGTGTTTCCTTCTGTTCTTGATATGTCAATAAGGCATTCTCAAGCTCTGCCCTTAGAGAAGTCACTTCCTCTAGGCGAGCTTCAGCATCTTTTTGATGTTCTTCAGCGATATTTCGTGCCTGTTCAAGTGCAACAATCATATTCTCCACTGCATTCGTATCAGTACCAACCATTTTCCGTGCATTGATAATTAATCGCTCGTTTAACCCTAATTTACGGGAGATTTCAAAGGCGTTACTTTTACCAGGAATACCAATTAGGAGTCTATAGGTCGGGCTCAGTGTCTCGACATCAAATTCAACACTGGCATTCATCACATTTTCCCTGTTATAGCCGTAGGCTTTGAGCTCTGGGTAATGTGTCGTCGCAATCACTCTAGCACCCCGGTTCATTGACTCATCTAGAATCGCAATCGCTAGGGCTGCCCCCTCCCCTGGGTCTGTGCCGGCACCAAGCTCGTCGAATAATACGAGTGATTCGTGGTCAAGGTCCTCCAGTATCTCGACAATATTCACCATATGCGAGGAGAAAGTACTGAGACTTTGCTCAATAGACTGTTCATCGCCGACATCAGCAAACACTTGCTTAAACACAGCCACTTCTGAGCCGTCATGGGCAGGAATCTGGAGACCTGACATCGCCATCAGTGTGCAAAGACCGACCGTTTTCAGCGCAACCGTTTTCCCGCCAGTATTTGGTCCCGTAATAACGATTGTTGAATAATCTGCACCAATGACAACATCGTTTGCAACTACCTCATTGATTGGAATAAAAGGATGGCGCGCCTTGTTTAATTGAATAAATCCGTGATCATTCATAAGCGGTCTTGACCCGCCAATTACCTTCCCATACTTTGCTTTCGCAAATGCAAAGTCAATATGACCAAGAATCTCAACATTTTGCAATAATGAATCCGCATATTCAGCAACTGCCGCTGACAGTTTAAACAAAATCTTATCAATCTCAATTTGGATTTTCAAACGAATATCGGACAGTGCATTGTTTAACTGCTGGACGGATTGTGGTTCAATAAACACAGTCTGCCCCGAAGCTGACTGATCATGAACCACACCACCAAAGTGCTGACGATATTCTAGCTTTACAGGGAGTACATAACGATCACCACGAATCGTAATGATTGTATCTGAGAGCATCTTTTGAACACTTGATGACCGAAGTAAACTTTCTAGCTTTTCACGGACACGAACGCCATCTGATTGTAATTTATGACGCAAAAAGCGCAAGTTGTCACTTGCGCTGTCGAGAACTTCCCCAGTTTCACTAATGGCCTCGGTAAGGCATATACTGAGTTCCTTTGGTGCATCAAGGCTATTTCTATAACCAGATAGTATTGGTAAGTCTGTCTCGTTTTCGCCAAATTCACCAAGAAAACGAACCAAGCCTCTTGTTGTCCGCAGGGTTGCACTGATCTCCATTAATTCATTTGGACTCAGCATCCCGCTAATCATCGCCCGCTTTACATGTGCACGAATATCATGAATCCCATCTAGCGGCACAAACCCCTTCAGCCGGTAAGCAGTAGCCGCTTCATCCGTTTCTTTCTGCGCTTCAAGTACAGCCTCAAGATCAGTTAACGGCACGAGCCGCGAACATTTCTCTGCACCCAAACTGGACGCAGCATGTGCTTCAAGTTGCTGAATCACTTTGGTAAATTCTAATGTTTCTAATACTTTTTTCTTCATCTGTATACTCCGTTTATAACTTATTTTCGCGAGAAACAAAATAGCCAATCGATGAGTAGACTACATGTGCGCTAGTCTGCTCGTCGATTGGCAACCAAGCGGTGTACGAGAATCATTCTGCTGCAATTTTCTCATATGCTACTTAGAGGCGCAAGAATATTTCTGATTCGCATGGCTAATGGCATGTGAAAACGGCATCAACTAAAGAAGCAGAAAAAAAAGCGACACCAGACCTTTTCATTTAGCCATGTCTCTCTGACCGTTTTGTAGGATCAACCAATTAGCAGTTCTTACCAACAGCATCCCTAAACAGCATTTGTTTGAGAGACGGACTAGAACTACATTTGACTAGAACCACAAGTTCTCAAACACATTACTTAGAATGAGCGTGTGTGTAATCATCTGTTCTGCCATGAAAGAACCTTGAATAGCATTCTGCACGCCATCGAGCGGGAGCATTGCGAATACGAATAAAATCATCAAGATAATCACATAGAATTCTACAACGCCCAGAAGCGCACCAAGAATATGATTAAATGATTTTAGTAATGGAAAAGATGCCAAGAAATCAAATAATGATGCAATAATTTGCAACAAGATCTTAACTGCTATAAAGATGAGAATGAATGCAATCGCATTGTAGAACGCCGCCTCTACTTTACTTAAATCAAACAGCATATCAACAGATGAATCGAGTGCACCTGACGGGAAAGGAATCCACATAAACAACCTGTCACTGAGGGGTTCGTATGTAATCATCGCTACAATAAAAGCAATTGCAAAACCACCAATATGGATGAGTTGCAACAAAAGCCCCCTACGAAGACCGACAATAAATCCTATAGCCAATATGGCCAAAATAAGCAATGATAGCATGTTCAACCTCTACTTTTTCAAAAATTCTAATTCCTGTTCCAGTATTTTAATTCTCTCTTGCATCTTAATATTTTCATGAGTAATATTAACGGCTGTGAGAACTGCAACTTTCGTTGAGTCTAAGCTAGTATTTGCACGATGGATTTCTTTCATTTTATCATGCACTATATGCGCTACATTACGGATATGAGAATTTGCTTCATTACCAACAATCGTGTATTGTTGTCCATAGATTTCAACATCAATCCTATTTTTTATACTTGGCTTCAGTTCACTCACCCCTTTTACACTAAGCTATCCTCTATCATATCAAATAATAGAACCAATTGGAATATACGGAGGCCTTACTAGATGACAAAAAATTTATTCGTAAATGTTTACCCAAAAGATGTCATTAGCAGAATGAAACAGCATTATCAAAAATACTGCGTAAAACCGTCACCGTCTGGCGCTGCTTTCCAAGCAAAGGTACGAACAGTGACAATTACCGCATACATAAAATCAGGAAAAGTGATGTTTCAAGGTCCTGACTGCGAGGAAGAGGCAGCTCTATGGCATGGCGGCACAGCACCGGTTGCAAAAGCGCCCAAGAACGGGGCCGTCATGCAACATGATTTCGTTCCACCTGTAGGAATTGATTCACTAGAAACCATTGGTTCTGATGAAGCAGGCACTGGAGATTTCTTTGGACCAATTACGGTAGCAGCTGCCTTTGTAAAGCCTGATCAAGTTGCTCAGCTCAAGGCATTTGGTGTTTGTGATTCAAAACAGCTTACAGATAAACAAATCCTGCTGATTGCAGACACGCTAAAGCAGTTTATTCCTTTCAGTCTATTAACACTGGATAACCCTAAGTACAACATTGTTCAGGCAAAAGGCATGACGCAAGGAAAAATGAAAGCGATGCTTCACGAAAAAGCCATTCAAAATTTAATAAAAAAAATTGCACCAGTAAAAGCAGAAGCGCTCCTCATTGACCAGTTCTGCATGCCCGATGTTTATTTTCGCCATACAAAAACAACTGGCATGCGCGAAACACCAATTTACTTTAGTACAAAAGCTGAAGGAATTTCAATTGCGGTTGCTGCAGCATCCATTATCGCCCGTGCCGCCTTCGTAAAGCATATGGATTTACTCAGTGAAACAGTTGGCGGAAACATTCCCAAAGGAGCGGGATCGCGGGTCGATGCATTTGCAGCCGACATCATTCGGACAAGAGGGATCGAAGCGCTAACTGCGTGTACAAAATCACATTTTGCAAATACAGAGAAAGCGAAGAAACTCGCAGAAAAAAGAAGCTAGCGGGGGTTTGAAATGAGGCTGAAGCAACACTAATTTTGAGCTATGAAACATGATAAATTCCGCCATAACGTACAAAAAGCCACACATAGGTTTGCTTTTCCGTAGCAAACAAAGTGCGGTATTTTTGCATTTCCATTCGGTGAAAAGTGTTTGTTCCAGTCCGATATTGCTAGCGAACTGTTTAAATCACGAACTTTTTACTACACAATCTCATTCGGCTTTCTTATACGATAGCGAATGATCAGCGGTGAAATGAACCAACTAATTAGTAATGCACAAGAAACCACGAGTATGATGGATACAGTTGCACTCACTTCGCGGAAGAATAGATTCAGCAATAACACTGGGAGTAATAACGACAATAGATATAGATAGGATGACCATTTTTTCACAACCAATGATGCCCCACAATCACCACAGTCTACTTTGAAATTATTTTGGTAAAATCGTTGCTTCATTGAAAACTTCAGTTTATTCTGACAGCTTGGACATTTTGAATACATGAACAGTACCCCTTTTTGGTATTGAATACTATTAAGATATGTTCGTCAGCAAGAAAAATGCTATTCCTTCTCACTTAAAATTCTTTAGGGACAGTGGTAAAAAAGGCGATCAATACTAGCGCACAATAGACACCTTTGCTCCTCTGCTAACGCTTAGTAGAATAAAAGTACGTGGACTTTCGCCATCGTTATTGCCGATGAAGAGTGCACAAAAAAAAGCAGTCAAATTGACCACTCTTTCTCTTTTTGGTTACACGCTGTTCTTCGTCATTCCACCAAGTGAAACCAATCATCAAACTTCATCACAATAGGCATCAAACATTGATTGTAGTTTCTCAACAACTTCCTGCATAGTGCTTCCCTCAATCTCACTGCGCTCAACCATCTTGCAGATCTTTCCATCTTTCAAAAGCGCAAAAGACGGTGAAGATGGTGCATACCCAGTGAAAAAGGTGCGAGCCTTGTCAGCCGCTTCTCGGTCCTGACCAGCAAATACTGTTGTTAAATAATTTGGTCGTTTATCATAATTAATCGAATAAGCCGCTGCTGGGCGAGCAGTACCACCTGCACAACCACACACAGAGTTGACCATGACCAAAGTTGTTCCCTTTTTAGCAAATGCTGTTTCTACCGCTTCTACCGTTGTCAATTGTTCGTATCCAGCATTCACCATATCTTCTCGTGCATTCTTTACAATATCATTCATAAATAAATCAAAACTCATTCTCAATCACCCTTTCGATTGGATTATAGCAAACTTACCTGCCATAAACAATTTAAACCACTCTGTTTTCTTCAAACAGAACCGCTTCCTGCGTAGCAGAGACACACGAACAAAAAAGGACAAAAAAATTGTGCAGACAAGGAATGCCACACAATTTTTCTGATGCCCCTTTATAATTTTTTAAACTGATTAACAATATTCTCTGTAGTAAATCCAAACTCTTCCATCAATCGTTCACCTGGTGCTGATGCACCAAAATGATCGAGCCCGATGACAGCACCATCAGTTCCTACAAATTGATGCCAACCAAGAGAAGAACCTACTTCGATAGCAATCCGCTTCGTGACAGCCTTTGGTAATACACTTTCCTTATATTCAGCCGCTTGTACCGCGTAACGATCCCAAGACGGCATACTAACAACCGATACATCAATGTTGTCTTTTGCAAGTTGCTTCTGTGCCTCGAGCGCAAGTGAAACCTCTGAACCGGTTGCAATCAAGATCCCATCTGCAGTCGCCTTTTGCGCTTTAGAAACAATATATCCACCGCACTGGACTCCGGCTTCTACCTCTTCACTTGTCAGCGGTAACATCGGTAAATCTTGACGTGATAACACAAGTAATGTCGGTGTTGCCGTTGCAGTCAATGCTAATTTCCATGCAGCAATCGTTTCATTCGCATCTGCTGGACGAATCACTGATACATTTGGCATTGCGCGGAATGAAGCCAAATGTTCGATTGGCTCATGCGTCGGACCATCTTCACCAACGGCAATACTATCATGTGTGAACACATATGTCACAGGGAGTCCCATCAGTGCAGATAAACGAACTGCTGGTCTTACATAGTCTGAGAATACAAAGAAAGTTCCACCAAAAACATGAACGCCGCCATGTAGTGCCATTCCGTTCAGGCAAGCACCCATTGCGAATTCACGGACACCAAACCAAATATTCCTGCCCTGATAGTTACCTGGCAAGAAATCGCCAAGACCATTCATATAAGTCTTATTAGAACCTGCTAAATCAGCAGAACCGCCAAATAAATTCGGCACCTTTGCAGCAAGACCGTTCAGTACTTGTCCACTAGCATTTCTTGTAGCAACAGCTTTCCCAGGCTCATACACCGGCAATGATTGATCCCAATCTTGCGGAAGAACACCAGCAATTGCCTGTTCCAGTTTAGCCGCAAGTACTTGATTGCTCTTTTTATAAGCACCCAATTGGTCATTCCAATCTGCTTCTGCCTTCGCCCCTCTGGCTACCATATTCTTTTCTAGATGTTGGTATACCTCTGTCGGCACATGGAACGGCTCGTGATGTTCCCAGCCCCATTCAGCCTTAGCAAGCAACGTCTCTGCGCTACCAAGTGGTGAGCCATGTGCTGCTGACTTTCCAGCTTTGTTTGGTGAACCGTAACCAATGACAGTTTTCACCTCAATAATCGTCGGCTTTACTTTCTCAGCTTGCGCTTCAAGCAGTGCGGCATAAATTGCCTCGACATCATTGCCATCTTTCACGAGAATATGTTGCCAACCATAAGCCTTGTAGCGGTCATGAACACTCTCACTGAAAGACATATGTAAATCACCATCTAGTGAGATATCATTTGAATCATATAGGACAATCATATTTCCAAGTTGAAGGTGACCCGCCAGCGATGCAGCTTCACCTGACACGCCTTCCATCAAATCACCATCACCGCATATCGTGTACGTATAATGATCAACGACTTTCTGATCGCCCGTATTAAACGTTGCTGCCAAATGCTTTTCTGCCATCGCCATTCCAATCGCTGTTGCAATTCCCTGACCAAGTGGACCAGTTGTCGCTTCGACCCCAACAGTATGTTTGTACTCAGGATGCCCGGGCGTCTTACTCCCCCATTGACGGAAGTTCTTCAACTCATCAATAGATAATCCGTACCCCGAAAGGTGTAGGAGGCTATAAAGAAGCATTGAACCATGTCCAGCTGACAAAACGAAGCGGTCACGGTTAAACCATTCAGGATTATTTGGATGATGATTCATCACTTTACTCCATAATACATAGGCCATTGGTGCAGCGCCCATAGTGATCCCTGGATGCCCTGAGTTTGCCTTATCAATTGCATCAACTGATAACGAGCGAATTGCATTAATTGCTTGATAGTCCTCTTTTGTAAACACAACGTCATCTCCTTTTTAGTAGAACAAATTCTCTAGATACTTTAATGTTTCAAGTGGCTTTGACCACGAAATAAACCCAAAATCAAATGGTTAGTGCAATTGGTCTTCATCACGGTATTTCTTTACTTTTTCAGGTGTTACATCATTTCCATCAGGGTCAATTACCTTTAAAGAGGTGATTGTATTCCTCATAGAATTTCTAAATGCCTCTAAGTACGCTGCGCGTAATTGCGCTTGTTCCTCCGCCTCTGCTGTAGAAAGGGATTCAGTCTTCGCTTTCCTTGCCAGTTCATTGATTCGCTTAATTTTCTCTTCAGACAGCACTATTCCACCTACAATCGCGTGTATTCCTAGCTTTTCCACATCAGTAAAAATGACAAATGAACAAGGACAATCACAAGTAGGTTTTGCACCACCCTCTAGCGTGATTATCAAGCAACCACTTTACCGAACCAACAAGCACTTTAATACCACTAACGCATGCTTTTTGCTGTGAAAAAACAACTGCTTCTAGTGTACTGGATATCCATTTGAAACTCAAGTAGGCTACCAGTTCATTCCAACAAGACCGTGAACCCCTTCTCGTTGCGCCCGAGCACCCCTCTAACCTCTTCTATTCTAGTCATTTTCTAGTCTAGTTTTCAAGCATGTCATAGTGAATAAACCCTTAAGATGACAAATCAAAAAACTGAACCACTTAATTTCACCAGTTCAGCTAACGATCTATATGTAGTTTCTGCGGTCATTCATCAAACCCACGATTACTTGGACTAAACGCCACGAAAACGGTCACGACTCTGAACCCGCTAGCATCAGCTCGTTTGATCCACTTTTCTTTACAGGAATGACAACTTCCTGCCCAGGCTCTACGTCATTTACATCAATACGATTGTTGTCCTCAACCCAGCTAACAAACGCCGTCTGATCCTCAAGTGTTGAGCAATAGTCAGAGGCAAGATCCCAAACAGTATCGCCGCTCTTGATCACAACTGATTGGTAGCTTTTCTCTAGACCTGTTGATTGGAAAAACAGACTGCCAACAAAAGTTAATAGTAGTGCACATGCTAAAATCGTATACAAATTATTTTTGAATAGCTTTTTCATCTTCTTTACCTCCGAATGAACGTTCTCACGAATGCTTGTTCTTATAATTCCATAATACACGAACGAATGTTTTTGTGTCAAGTTATTTTCTCGAACAATCGTTTGCTTTTTTCAAGATAAAATGCTATACTTCCAGTATTGAAGAAAGCCTTGGAGGGCATTTAAAAATGAAAAAACTATCAAAACGACAGCAACAGGTGCTAGATTTTATTGTTTCTGAAGTGCACACAAAGGGCTATCCACCATCCGTTCGAGAAATCGGTGAGGCTATTGGTCTTACCTCTAGTTCTACTGTCCACGGTCATCTTAGTAGGCTTGAGTCGAAAGGGCTTATCCGCCGTGATCCTACAAAGCCTCGTGCAATTGAAATTCTTATTGATAGAAAGCCACAAGAACTGAATATGCATCCACTTTCAGCGCAGGGCATTGGCATCGTGCAAGTTCCGATTATCGGAAAAGTAACTGCCGGGGAACCAATTACAGCAATTGAACATGTTGAAGAATACTTTCCACTACCAGAAAACATGGTACCGAACACGGCAACCGTATTTATTCTTGAAATTAGCGGAGACAGTATGGTCGAAGCTGGCATTCACAATGGTGATAAAGTCATTGTGAAGCAGCAACAGTCTGCGAGCAATGGTGACATAGTCATTGCCATGACGGAAGAAAACGAAGCAACATGCAAGCGTTTCTTCAAAGAAGATGATCATTTCCGATTACAACCTGAAAATTCAACAATGATGCCTATTTTAGTTCCATCCGTTACCATACTCGGTAAGGTCATTGGACTTTATCGCGATGTGATTCATTGATTATGTTCGTGATCTAACGATCCAACCTGACTTACGGTTTTTTCAGCTAGGTCAGGTTCATATCTCTCTCAAAACACATCGCTCAATCGCTCCACAGCAAAAAAGAGCATCCGCTCTTTTCCCTGTCCACTTACAGGACCTACTAACACTGCTCTTTACGCCTGCTTTTATTTCTTCATTTTTGGATCAAGTGCATCACGAAGACCATCACCCATTAAATTAAATCCAAGAACAACGAGCATAATGGCTATTCCCGGAAAGAACAGCGTCCACGGAGCATCCGTTAAGTATTGCTTTGAATCGGCTAGCATTTTTCCCCACTCAGGTGTTGGAGATTGCGCACCCATGCCAAGAAAGCCAAGCGCTGCTGCTTCAATAATTGCTGTTGCAATCGACAAAGTTGCTTGAACAATAACTGGTGTAATACTGTTAGGTAGAATATGCTGAAACAAAATCCGACTATCCTTCATCCCGAGTGCCTTCGCTGCCAGAATATACTCTTCTTCCTTCACTGATAGGACCCGTGACCTGATCAGCCGACCGAAATTTGGTATATTAATAATTGCAATGGCAATCAAAGCATTCTGTAATGACGGTCCAAGAATGGCGACGACAGCAATCGCTAGCAAAATACTCGGAAACGCCAGCATGATATCAAATACCCGACTAATCAGTGAATCGACCCATCTGCCATAATACCCGGCAATCACACCAACTAGTGTTCCAATTATCGCCGAACCAGCAACAGCCAGAAAGCCAACACTTAAAGAAAGACGCGCCCCATAAATAACCCGGGAGAAAATATCACGACCAAAATCATCCGTACCGAAAATGTGCTCAGCGGAACTTGGTTCTAGTTTTCTCGTCAAATCCTGATTATTGATTTGATCCGGTGCAATCAACGGCGCAAAAATGGCAATCAGGATAAAGCCAACAACGACGCATAATCCAACAACAGCAATTTTATTTGCACGGAATGTCTCCCATGCCTCCCCTAGTGGCGTTTTTATTTTTTCCACGGTGATTTCTTCATTTAGGCTCAACGCTTGCTTCATCATTTGCTTCACCACCTATTTGTTGAATTTAATACGAGGGTCAATCAAACCATATAATAAATCGACAATGAGATTAATCATGACAAAGAAAAAAGCAATGATCAGAATACCACTTTGAATCACTGGGTAGTCGCGAGAACCAATGGCATCATAAATATAACGACCAACACCAGGCCAACCAAATATCGTCTCCGTCAAAATCGCACCGCCAAGTAACAACCCAGTTTGCAGACCAATTACAGTGAGTACTGGTATAAAGGCGTTCTTGAGGGCATGTTTGTACACGACCCAAAACATGCTGACACCCTTCGCTCTTGCCGTCCGAATATAATCTGAATTCATTACTTCGAGCACCGTTGACCTTGTCATCCTTGCTAGAATGGCCATTGGAATTGTCGCGAGTGCAATGCTTGGCAGTATCAAATGTTTCAATACATCAACAAATTGAGAAATGTTTCCACGCAGTAATGTATCGAGTGCGTAAAGATTCGTTATTGCTTCCACAGGATTCCGGACATCTTCCCGGCCAGTGGTCGGAAGCCAGCCTAAGTGGACAGAAAATGCCCATTGCTCCATCAGGCCCAGCCAGAAAATCGGCATGGAGACACCAATAAGTGCTAGAATCATTGCTGTGTAATCAAACCATGATTTGTTGAACCAAGCACTAATGATCCCTGCATTAACACCCACAACAATGGCAATTAACATGGCTACAAGCGTTAGTTCAAAGGTGGCTGCAAGGTACGGGAATATCTCATCATTGATTTCTGCTCTTGTTCTAAGCGAAGTTCCCAAGTCGAAATGTGCTA
>JAVBKF010000205.1:0-3029 GCA_031554215.1 Caryophanales bacterium | reverse complement strand
CAGGCCCGCTCCACGGTCTTCCTGGACACGGACACGGGCGTGCTGGTGCACCGCAGTCAGACCTACCGCCTCGACCTGGCCGACACCTCGGTCGCCGCCATTCTGACTGCCGTTTTCCAGACCCTGCCCGAAGGCACGGAGCGCATCTACGTCACCGCCGGTGACCCCTGGCATCGGGGCGCCGACCGCTACCCCTACCTGCGGGATGCGGTCGCGGCCTGGCTGAACGCCCCCACGGCGGGCTGGCGCACCGACACCGGCCGCGGCAAAGACCGGATGGCCGGACACTTCGTCCACGCCCGCCATCCCGTCGGCCGCTACCAGCGCGACAACGGCGACAGCCACGTCGAAATCCGCTCGGTGGGGGAGTGGTTCGACACCGGCGACGACCCGGCCACCGTCCGGGACGCGTTCGTGCTGTTGTGGCAGGCACTGCGCCGCCACTGGACCGACGCCGTCGTCATGGGCTCCCCGTCGCAGACCGGCCGCGACCTGTGGACCCGCACCATCCCCACTCGCGGCCAGCACGCCGAGGGCTTTCCCGTCTTGTCCGAGGAACTGCGTGGCCTGCTGCACGCCACCGCCGGGCAGGGACGCAATGAACTCGTCCTCCCGCCCCGCGTGCCCGAGCAACTGCCCCAACTCGTCGAGTACGACCGCACCTTCGCCTACGCCAAACACACCTGGAAGTCCCCGGTCGGCACCCCCCGCCGGATCACCGCCGCCACCTTCGCCTCCTGGAGCGAGAAGGAACAGACCCGGGCCCTGTACGGCTGCGGTCACTGGCAGGTACGGGCCACCGTCCCCGACACCTGGAACCACGTCGGCATCCTGCCCGCCCCCGCACCGGGCGACCGCGCCTGGCACTACCCGGCAACCCCGGGCACGACCTTCACCACCTGGGCCGGCGGCCCCGAAATTCACACCGCCCTGACCAACCCCATCACCCCGTGGAGGATCGAGATCCTCGACGGCATCCTGTGGGAGGACGGCAAACCCCTCGACGACTGGGCCAAGAAACTCAAAGAGACCTGGACCAACCTCGCCGCCCAGGCCCACTTCCAGGGCGACGCCCAGCAGGCCCGCGCCGCCCACCTCGCCTCCCGCGCGGTGCGCGCCATCCTCCTGTACGGCATCGGCTCCTTCGCCCAGCGCCCCCGCATGGTCACCGGCACCACCCCCCGCACCATCGAGCGCGACATCCCGCCGGACGCCGAAATCATCGGCTTCGACGACGAACAGATCACCTGGCAGAAGCCCACCGGCTTCAGCCGGGACCCCAACGCCCACCCCGAATGGGCCGCCGCGATCTGGTCCGGCGCCCGCGCCGCCCTGCTCACCCAGCGCCACCGCGACGACAACGTCCACGCCGGAGCCCTGCATACCGAGCCCGGCAGCGTCGTCGCCTTCCGCACCGACGCCCTCTACCTCACCCAGCCGCAGGCCTGGCCGCATCACCATCAGCCCGGCGACTACCTCCTCAAGGGCCACCTCACCGGTCCCGTGGCCGCCCCCACCACCGAGGGAGAACTCCTTGCCCTGCGGGACGCCGGACGAGCCGCCCTCATCCCGAGCGCAGGAGAGGCCTGATGCCACCCCGCCCCCGCCGCAACCATCCCACCGGGCAACGCGAGTCGAACGAGGCCGCCCAGCTGGCCGACCAACTGCAGACGGCCGGCTACTCCAAGCGCGACATCGCCCGCATCATCAACCGTGACGCCTCTCTGGTGTCCCAGTTCTACACAAAGAACAAAGGCGCCGCCTTCGTCCCGGCCCTGCGCCAGGTCCTGGCCGCCGTCCAGACAGGCGGCATCACCGACCTCCCCGACCTCGCCTCCATCGCAAGCCGGCACATCACCCGCCGCACCACCACCTCCGGTGCCACAGCCCGGGTACGCAGCAAAGCCGTCCTGATCACCCCCACCGGCTCCGGCACCGGCCGCGTCGGCGCCCAGGCGATCGCCTCCGGCTCCTCCCGACTGCGCCCCCTGATCGCCGAAGCCGCCCGCCACGGCCTGCGTCTGGCCTTCACCATCCGCCTGGCCAAGACCGGCTACGTGCACCCCTCCGGCAGCCGCACCGACTCACCCGGCATCCGCCGTGACGTCATCCAGCGCGCTGATCACACCGAGGAGCGCTCCTACGGCTCCGCCCAGACCGGCGGGCACGACGCCGCCGGCTTCGCCCAACGCGTCGACGCCGCAGGCGGAGACGTCACCGCAGCTGTCCACCAATGGCTGGTGGAGACCGGCCGCATCCGCCCGGATGCGCACATCACCCACCTGGAGATCCGCACCTGGCGCCCACGCTGATGCCTCTGGAGCGGTATCGCTGAGATCGTAGGTGCCCATACGCTGGTGCACCGGTCAATTTGGCATCATATGTCGTTTCGTTCCGGAGTGGTGAGTGGCCATGTTCCTGACCCGTGTCCAGATCGAGAACTTCAGATCGATCGCTGCCTGCGACGTCCGGCTCGGCCCGCTGACGATTCTGGCTGGGCCGAACGCGGCCGGGAAATCGAACTTCCTGGACGCGCTGCGGTTCGTCCGGGACGCCCTGCGCTCCTCACCCGGACAGGCACTGGAGTCGCGAGGCGGCCTGGAAGAGGTGCTTCACCGCACTGCCACGGGCGCACAGGCCGACTCCTGCCGCATCCGCCTGGAAGCAAACGTTCCCGTAATCGAGCTGGTTGGCGAGCGGGCCGTACTTGGTGCTTCCTACCTGTTGGAAGTAGGAACCGGCTCTGACGAGGACTTCACCCCTGAAGTGCGGCGGGAAGAACTCCAGTTCCAAGGGATGCCCGATGCACTCTTCGCCGCAGAAGGACAGCAGGAGTACCGAGTCGAGGGCTGGCAGGAGGACCAGGTCCTGCCCAGGGTCACCACCCGGAGCAAGAACGGCAAAACTGATGCGCTCCTCAGCCGCATGCACTCCATGCGCTTCTACGAACTGCACACCCCGGTGCTACGAGACGTCGACCAAACACCGCGCCGGCGCGGCGACGTCGTGCTCGGGGAAAGCGGCGAGCA
>JAVBKF010000228.1:0-11760 GCA_031554215.1 Caryophanales bacterium | reverse complement strand
ATCCTGCAAAAGTCTGGTTGATTTTATATGCAAAAAAACAACTATTGACAAAAATATTTTTAGGTGTAAAATTCCTAAATACAGATAGCTAGGTTCACTAAGGCTATCAAAAAAACCTAAGGAGAAATTCATGTTTAAGTTAGGAAAATTGATTCTAGTTGGTGGCTTAGCTACGCTAATGCTGACTGGGTGCGGCGATAACGAAGCAACAAATGAAAAAGAAACACCGAAGGAAACGGAAGCAACAGCAGAATGGTCATACGAAGGTGAGACTGGTCCAAGCCACTGGGAAGAGCTAGGTTTTATCGAAGGCGGGAAAGAGCAGTCACCAATTAATATTGTCACTTCGGATGTGCAGGCAATTGGTGCGCCTTGGGAAGAGGCAATCAATTACGCGCCAACCAGTTTCAAAGTATTTAACAATGGTCACACAATTGAAGCAGTAGCTGAAACGGAAAATAACACGGTGACAATTGATGACGAAGTTTACACACTCGAACAATTCCACTTTCATACACCGAGTGAACATCAAATAAATGGTGAAAATGCTGATATGGAGCTTCATCTTGTCAATAAAGATGAGGAGGGGAATATCGCAGTGCTTGGTGTGTTGATTCATGAAGGTGCCGAAAATGCAGAACTTGCAAAAATGTGGAGTCCGACGCTGCCAACTGAAGTCACTTCTGAGGAAGAGGCAGTTGAAATCACTGAGCAGATCAATCCAATGATGCTGCTGCCAGTCAATCAAGCAAAGTATGAGTATCAAGGCTCTTTAACAACACCACCGGCTACTGAAAATGTAAAATGGTTTGTTTACGAACAACCGATTGAAATGTCAAAGGCGCAAATTGAGCAATTCCAAGCGCTATTTAAAGATGACCACAGACCAGTTCAGCCAATCAATGACCGTGATGTTTATCAAGATGCTTCTTGATTGTTGAACTATAACAGTCAGTCTTGTGGCGACAGTCGTCATGAACTATAAAGAATCGTTCACCATAAGCTAAAGTAGATACTCCAGCAGAAGGTGAACGATTTTTTAATGCGAAAATAGGCTCAGACGATTAGGTTATTGTTTGTATAATTTGTTCGCCTATCCGTGAACGCAAATACATATACGAAAGTTACTTCTCTATCATGGCTGTTTCCAGTAAGAATGATACCTGTCCGTTTTGCAATGAAGAAATCCTTGCTAGCGATTCAACACGAACCCCCTGATCATCAAGGGATTGTCGTCCTGTCTGGAATGATTTTTCAATCACAATGCCTATACCAACAGACGTTGCGCCAGCTTTTTCTACAATCGTCAGCAGTCCTTTTGCCGCTTCTCCATTGGCGAGAAAGTCATCAATAATCAGGACCCGGTCTTCAGCTTGAATCGTTTTCTCAGAAACTGCAATGGTCGTTGCCTCCTGTTTGGTATACGAGTAGACATCGGCAGTGTGCAAAGCACTTGCTAGCGTCAAAGATTTGCTCTTCTTGGCAATAACGAGTGGCACGCCGAGCTGTAGTGCAGTCAGACAAGCCGGAACAATTCCAGAAGCCTCAATCGTTAGCACCTTCGTCACACGCTCCTGTGCAAAACGTTTTGCGAACTCGTTGCCAACTTGCTCCATTAAAGCAGTATCGACCTGATGATTTAGAAATTGATCCACCTGTAAAATATGATTTGGTAATACGCGTCCTTCTTGTAAAATCTTGTCTTGTAACGCTTTCATCCGATTTCCTCCTAAGCAAAAATAAAAAACACAAACTCTGATTGCACTCGTACCAAATGAGGAGCAATAGAACTTGCGAGTGCTTAGGTGAAAATAGCAGAACAAGTATTGCTCACTCATAGTCAAACAATTTACGGTTGTTTGGTAGAAACTTTCGAGCCTTATCCTCGTAATTATATGAATGAAAAAAGAATTATGTAGATTATATCATAGCATGTTTCATTGGGGAGGTTTTTCTTGCATTTCGTAAGCAGAACGTAGAGATAACAACATTTGAAGCGGATGCGAACAATGATAAATGGGTGATGTAAAGAGGGATAATTTGAACGAAAAAATATTCAGGGCTGTTTTTATCATGGTACAGTACAAAATTGCGCTGAAAAGGGATTGAACATAGGTTTAAATTCATAATAAAATGAATATTTATTCATCGTTTTTGACCGTATGGCTATGACCGTAATAGGATATGCCTCCTGTTCTATCGGTATATCTTGCGCTCCCGCTACTGAGCAGCCCTCCTTATTTCAGAAGGCAGCAATTGATAATGCTCTTTATAGAGCCGGTAGAAGTACGTTTTGTTACTGAAACCGACCTGTTCAATAATATGGTTAATTGGTAAATTGGTCGACTCAATCAGTAGGTTAGCGCTGAGGACTTTTTGCTTATTAACGAGTTCTGTGAATGTTAGCCCTGTTCTTTTTTTAATCAAATTACTTAAATAGTTTTTGTTATAGCCTAGTGTCTGTGCAGCTGAATCTAGGGTAATATCGCGGAAGTTCTTTTTAATCAGCTGCAATGTATTCAGTGTGATTCTATTTGATTCAGAAACGATGCGCTTTTCCTTGTCTGACAGAAATTGATCGCATTTACGCACGAGTTCTGTAAATAAGATAGGCATGTACAGAGAAATCATTTTGGCGGAATATTCCTCACCGCGATAATATTCTGTAATCATTTGTTCAAGTATTTGCTGAATATGAGGGATATTGGCGCTTTTGAAAATGATGTATTTGTTTTGATTGGCATTGATGGTTGAGCTGAGTAAGAAATCATACACCATGCTGTTTCGCTTTTCAATATCGGTAAACCATTCGGTTGTGATGTGTTGATTGCAGAAGAGGATGTTGATCAAAATATCATTGTCGCCCGTCGCCTTGATCGAATGGCGACAGCCTGGACCTAGTAGCAACAATTCACCTTCCTGTATCACTTCCTCGTTCCCCTCAATCACTTGTTGGAACTCACCACTCAGTACATAATTTAGCTCTAGAAACTGGTGGGAATGGTAGGGATAATCCGCATAGCGATTATGCTTACTGACACTGATTTCCTGATGGCTAAAAAAGTAGTCACTGAGTAGATACATTGATCCACCTTCATCGGAAAAAGAATCATTTGGATAATCCATCACAAATTGTCCAGTTTCTTTCTGGATTTTTTCCTGGCTATTTAATTGGTAAAGTAGCCTCTTGATTGATTCCTCCATATTGTCACTCCTGTAAATTTGATACTATTATTATAGACATAGGATATTGAAACTGTAAACTACAAACGTTACATTAATATGTAAGCGCGCTTATAAAAATAATGTGGGAGTGTTACTTGTGACGAATGTTGTAAATGGAAGCAGGAAAGCAACGATTGCTGTATCATTAACAAATTATTTAGATTCGGGTTGTATAGTTGCTGGTGCCAGTGGCCTGACGCTGTGGGCATCAGAATTTGGTCTCGATAGCTTTGCCGTTGGTTTACTTGGGGCAGTGAGCGCAAATGCGTTTGGTTCAGCCTTTGGGGCACTAATTGGTGGGCATTTGGCTGACCGTTTTGGCCGTAAATTTATCTATAGTTACAACATGCTTATTTATGTGCTGGGTGTAGCAATTATCATGTTTTCTATGAATTTCTTCATGTTACTCATGGGATTTCTCATTACAGGTTTATCTGTCGGTGCTGGTGTACCGGCCTCTTGGACGTACATTTCAGAAATGGCTGATCCGAAAGAACGAGCGAGGAACATCGGTATTTCGCAATTTGCTTGGTCGCTCGGGCCTGCGATTATTTTCTCACTCGGGGTCATTGTTTCACCGCTTGGTTTATTTGGCAACCGGCTATTATTCCTATCACTGTTAATTGTCGCACTTGTGGCATGGACTTTGCAGCGAGGTCTCGATGAATCAAAAGAATGGGAAAATGAGCAGGCGGAACTGAAAAAAACAAAGACGCAAAGAACATCAATTTTCAAAGAAGCTTTTGCGAACCGGGTGAATGTGAAATCAATCCTTTTCCTTGTTGGCGTCTATATGTTTTGGAATCTAGTTGCTGGTGCAATGGGCTTCTTTATGCCATACGTGTTTGAAACTGTTGGCGGGATTACGAATACACAAGCGAACCTTTTGCAAGCAGTGCTTTGGATTATCACGGCTGCTGTAACTTATTTCGGATTTGCTAAATTGGGCGACCGCGTGAGTCATCGTTGGTTATTTTTCACTGGCGCTATTCTAGCAGTGGCTTCTTGGATTGTGCTAACGTTTGTCGGGTTCTCTTGGGCAGGCCTTTGGACATTTGTTGTTCTATGGGGCGTTTCTGCCGGAATTGGTGCACAAGCATTCTATGCATTGTGGTCAACTGAATTATTTCCAACGAAATATCGGGGCGGCGTTCAGGGAATTATGTTCTTCCTTGTCCGTGGTAGTGCCGGCATCTGGTCAATCATTTTCCCAGTCATCTTAGCGAATCTTGGCTTTACAGTCGCTGGAGTCTTCATGATTGGTATGCTGGTTGTTTCACTAGTAATTGGCACAATTTGGACGCCAAATACACGTGGACGTACCCTCGATGATATTACAAATGAGCGCTACGGTGATTTAGACAATATGAGCAGCAAAAAAACTACGGCTTAAGGGAAAGTGAATGATGTGAGAAATTATGTTGCAGTCGACATTGGTGCTTCTAGTGGACGACTCATCCTAGGGAAAATTGACAATGAAAAACTAGTGATGCAGGAAATACATCGCTTCAAAAATGAATTTACCTTCAGAGAAGGGCATGACCGTTGGAAGATTGATGTGTTAATTCAGGAAATCTTTATTGGGCTTGAGAAAGTGAAGCAGGCAGGAATCCATGAAGTAACGATTGGGATTGACACATGGGGTGTTGATTATGTATTGGTTGATGCAAATGGAGAGCGGCTCGCAGATTCGGTCTGTTATCGTGACAGCCGGACGCGCAATAAGGTTGCGGAGTTGACATCGTCATTTCCGAAAGACTATATCTATCAGAAAACGGGGATTCAATTTTTAGAATTAAACACGCTTTATCAATTGTATGCAGAAGACAAGGACTTGATTAAGCAGGCTGATACCATTTTGCTAATTCCCGATTACATTGGTTTTGTATTGACTGGGAAGAAAGTGGCCGAGACCACTAATTCTTCTACAACGCAAATGCTCAATTTAAGGGAGCAGTTATTCGATAAGGATTTACTGGGGCATTTAAACATTGATCCAGGGCAATTTGCACCACTCACGGATGCGGGCACGTATTTAGGGGAAATGTTACCGAAGTGGTCCAGCCAGTATGACATCCCCGATTGCCGTGTGATAACGGTGGCAACGCATGATACAGCGTCTGCCGTCATTGGCACACCGGCAGAGGGGAAAGATTGGGCATTTCTGAGCAGTGGCACTTGGTCTCTGCTTGGCATGGAATTACCAGTGCCAATCAACAGCCAAGCTGCATTTGATGAAAACTATACAAATGAGTGGGGGGCGTATGGTACTTACCGCTTTCTGAAAAATATCATGGGCCTTTGGATTGTGCAGGAAATTGCGCGCATGTCTGACTACAAATATAGTTTTGCAGAAATGGCGGAGCAGGCGAGTCATTCTCCATTTTTCAGTCAAATCATTGATGTGAATGATGAACGCTTTAACAATCCAGCCAATATGATTGAAGAAATTCAAGGATACTGCCAAGAAACAGGTCAATTAGTACCCGAAACAATCGGCGAACTCACAAACTGTGTTTACAGCAGTCTAGCAGTTTGTTATGCCAAAGCGCTTCTGAAACTGAAGGAGATTACAGGCAAAGAGATTAACAAACTCTACATCGTTGGTGGCGGGAGCAATGTCGGTTTGCTGAATCAATTAACGGCTAACCTGACAGGTATTCCTGTCTATGCTGGACCGAGTGAAGCAACGGCAATTGGGAATTTAAGTGTACAAATGATGACGGATCATCAGATGCGCGATTTGGCACATGCACGTGAAATCATTCGCAACTCTTTCGATATTAGAGAATACCAACCAGAAAAAATGGCAGAGAACGATGCGCAAGCAGCGTACAAACAACTAATCTAGCATTTACTAGGAGGAGATTTTCAAATGAGTGAAGTACAAAAACGTTATCAGGTAGCAAAGGAACGCTATGCGGCAATCGGTGTCGATACCGAACAGGCGCTGAAACAATTAAAGGATATCAAAATTTCTGTTCATTGCTGGCAGGGAGACGATGTTAAAGGGTTTATGAACCCTGAAGGTGATTTAACAGGCGGGATTATGGCAACTGGAAACTATCCAGGCGTCGCGCGTACACCAGCAGAATTACGTTCTGACCTTGAAAAAGCTTTCTCATTGATTCCAGGAAAACATAAGGTGAATTTACATGCAATCTATGCAGATACTGATGAAAAAATTGATGCAAACACGATAGAGCCGAAGCATTTTGCACCATGGGTCGCCTGGGCAAAACAGCAGGGACTAGGGCTCGATTTCAATCCTACTTTCTTCTCGCATCCGATGCTAAAAGATAACTACACGCTCGCGTCACCTGACAAGGAAGTCCGTGATTTCTGGATTGATCACGGCAAACGCTCGCGCAAAATCGCTGCATATTTTGGTAAGGAACTAGGCCAAACCGCGATCAACAATTTCTGGGTTCCAGATGGGTCAAAGGATAACCCAATTGACCGACTAGCGCCTCGGAAGCGCTTAATGGAATCGCTTGATGCCATCTTCGCAGAAAAATTAGATGAAAACTACACACAAGAATCAGTTGAAAGTAAACTGTTCGGTTTAGGTTCAGAAGCATATACAGCTGGGTCACATGAATTTTATATGGGATATGGACTTTCTCGTGATAAATTAATTTGTCTTGATGCTGGTCACTTCCATCCAACCGAAGTGATTTCCAATAAACTGTCATCACTTGCGCTGTTTAGTAAAGGGGTTATGCTTCATGTGAGCCGTCCAGTTCGTTGGGATAGCGACCATGTTGTCATTATGGATGATGAGCTGATTGAAATTGGCCGGGAGCTTGTTCGCAACAACCTTCTGGCAAAAACAAATATTGGTCTCGATTTCTTTGATGCAACGATTAACCGTGTTGCTGCATGGGTTGTTGGTACGAGAAACACGCAAAAATCACTGCTAAAAGCGTTACTCGAGCCAACAGATGCGCTGAAACAGATGGAGCTAAATAATGACTTCACCACGCGCCTTGTGATGACGGAAGAATTAAAGGACTTCCCTTATGGTGATGTTTGGAATTATTTCTGTGAAATGAACGATGTACCAGTAGGACTTGACTGGTTTAAAGAAGTGAAAGTCTACGAAGAAGAAGTACTTTTAAAACGATAGGAGACTTGTGAAAAATGAAAAATCAAATTGAAAATGCGTCTTTTATCCAAGAGATGATCGAAACAGCGTCTAATCTATACCGTTTAGGTTGGGATGAGCGGAATGGTGGCAACATTAGCTACCTACTAAGTGATGACGAGTTGACCCCTTATCTTGATCAATTAACAGTGAAGCGAAATATCCCGATGGATTTTGACGGAACCGCTTTAATCGGCAGAACTTTTCTGGTAACAGGATCGGGTAAATTTTTTAAAAATGTCCAAAAAGCGCCTAGTGAAAATCTCGGAATTATCCGTGTGGCAGAGAACGGGACGAGCGTGGATGTTGTGTGGGGTTATACAGATGGTGGTTTGCCAACAAGTGAGCTGCCTTCGCACCTCATGAACCATACAGCAAGGCTATCCGTCAATCCAAATCATCGTGTGGTCATGCATGTTCATGCGACACATTTGCTGGCGATGACCTTCACACATGATCTTGATGAGTGTGCTTTCACGCGGACACTCTGGCAAATGTGTACGGAATGTTTAGTCGTATTTCCTGACGGGATTGGCATTGTGCCTTGGCTCGTTCCAGGGACAAATGAAATCGGGATTGCTACTTCTGAAAAAATGAAAGAGTCACGCCTTGTCATCTGGCCGCACCACGGGATTTATGGTTCTGGTGAGACGATGGATGAAACATTCGGCCTGATTGAAACAGCTGAAAAAGCAGCACAGGTGTATACAATTGTCTGTGCACAAGGGAAAGTGCGGCAAACAATCACGGATGAACAGCTGATGAAGCTCGCAGATCGTTTTGACGTGATTCCGAGAAAAGGCTATTTAAAAAGCGCCATTGTTGCTCATGTGTAGCCCGTGTTATAAGGGTGACCTCTGAAACAAGGCTATTTAAAACCCTAGGAGGAATGGTAGATGGAACGCATCGGATCAGTGATGTATTTATATTCTGGTCAAGAGGAGGAATACAAGAAACGTCATGACGAACTTTGGCCAGAACTCGAACAGGCACTAAAAGCACATGGTGCATCAAACTATTCTATTTTCTTAGATTCAGATACGGATGTTTTGTTTGCTTATCTTGAAGTAAAGGACCGAGCTGCATATGACAAAATAGCCGAAACAGAGATCTGCAAGAAATGGTGGGCATACATGGCACCAATTATGAAATCAAATGCGGATAATAGTCCTGTCTCAAAGGGATTACGACCTGTTTTTTATCTAGCATAATTGCCTAGCGAGCACGCTGATTTAGGTGCTCGCTAGGCTGAAATTGGATGAACACTACAATAAAAAGGAGAGATGCAAAATGGTTAGTCGGATGATTTTGAATGAAACGTCCTATTTCGGTAAAGGTGCGATTGAGCAAATCGCTGGCGAGGTAAAGAGACGTGGATTTAAGAAGGGGCTTGTGGTGACGGATAAAGGACTTGTTGCTTGTGGTGTTTTGAGTAAAGTGACCGATGTCTTAGATAGGGGTCAGCTTCCTTACGACCTGTTTGACGGTATCAAACCAAATCCAACGATTGCCGTTGTGACTGAGGGTGTTGCTGTCCTTGAAAAATCAGGTGCTGATTACATTCTAGCTGTTGGCGGTGGTTCACCAATTGATACAGCAAAGGCAATGGGGATTATTAAGATGAATCCAGAATTTGCAGATGTTGTTAGTCTTGAGGGAGAAGCGCAGACGAAGAATCCAAGCCTACCTATTCTAGCAGTACCAACAACATCGGGAACGGCAGCAGAAGTGACAATTAACTATGTCATTACAGATGAAGCTAAAAATCGTAAATTTGTTTGTGTTGATCCACATGATATTCCAGTCTGTTCATTTGTTGATAGTGAGATGATGATGGGGATGCCGAAGGCACTTTGTGCAGCAACAGGAATGGATGCATTGACGCATGCGATAGAAGGGTATATCACCAAAGGTGCTTGGGAGTTAACTGATACACTGCATATCAAAGCGATTGAAGTGATCAGCCGTGCGCTTCCGGCTTCAGTGAATGGCGATTTAAAAGCGCGTGAAGAAATGGCGCTCGGTCAATACATGGCTGGGATGGGATTCTCGAATGTAGGTCTTGGACTTGTACACGGAATGGCGCATCCACTCAGCGCTTGGTATGATGTACCACATGGCGTTGCTTGTGCATCGTTATTACCAATTGTGATGGATTACAATAAGGACTTTACTGGTGAAAAGTATCGTGATATTGCGCGTGTAATGGGTGTTTCAGGTGCAGAGACATTGCCAATTGAAGCAGTTCGCGTCAAGGCTGTAGAAGCAGTTCGAGAGCTTGGAAAGACTGTTGGGATTCCGCAAAATATTTCTGAACTAGGTGTGAAGAAAGCAGATTTAGCAGCCATTGCCAAGGATGCGATGGCAGACGTTTGTACAGGTGGGAATCCCCGTGAAGTGAATGTGGATGATATTTTGGGGATCTATACGGCGATGCTGTAGGAGGTAATTATCCAAACCTTCAGGTGTTCCTTACGAATTCTATTTAGAAACAGTTAAATTATTGTTAGTCAAACCGCAGAATAATTGTGTGGTTTGACTTTTTTTAGTGATTTTACACGTGATTGCACGAGGAAAGCACCTGTCTGTTGAATTCCTTATTGGACTATTGGTTTATCTTGTATTCCGTTTGAACAGTTGTTAAAATATAAAAGAATCATTCAAATTTGGATGATTTATTTATTATATTTCCAATAATTTAGTAAGGAGAAAAATGATGGACATTAAAGTACACAGAAAAAAAGAAATTACGGGAAGGGCAGGAAAAATTGATTTGTACGTAAATGGAGAACACTTAGCTAAAATGAAAAGTGATGAAGTGTTTTCTTTTGAAGCAAATGAACCAGTTACTCTACAAGCTAGGGCAGGTAAGATTTGTAGCAATCCACTAGTCATTAACCCAGGAGAGAGTACTGTTTGCGCTGAGTTATCTTATAAACATCCACAGGGTGGTTTGGCAATTTCAGGCGGGATTTTTATGATTATGGGGACTGTAATAAATAGTCTCTCACCGCTTGCAATCGGGCTAGGATTAATGATTGCATCATTTGTGTTCCAAATAAAACAGTCCTATGTCTTAGAAGTATTAAGTGATCGTGAACTTTGATAGGTTCTTTAAATTAGCGAATGTGATAAATGGAGAAAATGTCACTAAAATAAACAGAGAAAAGGTATTTTCATTTAAGCAGATGAACCAGTCTTGATACAAGTAGAATCAGATGGGAACTCTAGCAATTCGCTTGTAATTAATCAAGAAATGAACTGTGTTTTCGTGGTGCTATCCCATGACCGATAATTTAGCTGGTTTTGGTTTTTAGGTTGCATCTTTACAGCGATAGGGATCCTAGGGGGAAATAGTCTCACACCGCTTTTATTAATTGAGGCCGAAAAAAAGCAGGCTAATATCTAAGAAGGATAATGTGAATCATAAACTTTAAATGTTCCTTATTTTTGGATTGAATAAAAAATTGGGTACTTCAATGGTTTAATAAAATGGTACTAAGGCATGGAAATGTGCGGATTACGATCGTAAGGAATGCTCATTTGTATTGTCATAAATATTTTAGAGTGATAAACGAGTTTCGGCATAGAGCACAATATATTACCTGAACAACTGACTCCTATTATATAGAATCGAAACCACGCTTGCTGTTTTTCGCCGGTTACTGGTTAATTTCAATGTTCTACTTGTCATTATTGCAAAAGTCTATTAAAAAGAGGTAGTCAACCACAATGGGTTTACTACCTCTACAATCTTAATTCAGTTCATCTGGGTTATTTTGTATCGTTACAGATTTGATTGTATCATCCGCTTTATCAACTGCGAAGGTAATGTTTTGATCAGCGTTTACCTCATAGATGTATGAGGAATTATTTGTAGTATCCTCTTTCTTTGTTGGCTCTCCGTATGCAGCAAGTACATCTGCTCCTTTAGCGCTATTGGTCAAACCTCCAGCAAGCTCAATTGGGAACTGCGCATCATATTGGTCCACTCTGAAATATGTGACAAAACAATTTGAAATAGTTTGCGGTTGGTCATTATAGTTTGTGGCGTAGAATGTCAAAACTTTGTTGTCTTTCCGCATAGAAAAACCAGTTTGGAATCCTTTACCTTCAATGGTTTCGCCAGCACCATCTTGTAAGACCCAGCCATTCGCTTCAAATGCAGAAACAGGCGCTGGAAGTTTATAGATGTCTCCGGCAAGTTTAACATTAAATGCTGTCCAATCTGCATCAATAGCTGTCGGAGCTGTATAGTTTTTCACTTCCTCCGTTGCAGTAGTGCTTACTTCAGAAGTACTAGAAGGTGCTTCTGATGGCATTAGGTTTTCAACCCCTAGGCTTTGGAATTTTTTCTTATCAGGATCAAATGTAAACGTTATTTTACC
>JAVBKF010000029.1:0-2710 GCA_031554215.1 Caryophanales bacterium | reverse complement strand
CGTTCGCGGGGTTGATCGCGACGACGCGGGCCGCCGGGACCGGGGCGACGGTGTTCAGGTCGGTCAGGTCGTGCGTGCCGGTGTCGGTGAATCCGCCGGACCAGAACCAGTCGCCGGAGAACTCCCCGCGGAACCAGACCGGGTTGGATTGGACGACCTCGCCGTTGATCCAGCCGTTCATGTTCGCCAGGGTCCCCGGGTCCAGGGTCTGCGTGGGGGCGTGCTGAGTGGACGGGTCCGAACGACCGTTAGCCGGGTTGACGCCGACGACGCGCTGGTTGCCCTGGGGCGGGGTGACCGGGTTCAGGTTGGCGAGGTCGTGGACGCCGGTGTCGGTGAAACCGCCGGACCAGAACCAGTCCCCGGACATCGACCCGCGGAACCAGGTCGAGTTGCCCTGCACGTTCTCACCGGTGATCCACCCGTTGAAATTGCCCAGCACCCCGGGGTCCAGGGTCTGCGTGACCGGGACCTGCGTGTTGGGTTGACTGCGGCCGTTCGCCGGGTTGACGCCGACCTTGCGCTGAGTCGGTCCGGGGGTGCCGCCTCCCCCTCCCCCGCCGACGTAGTTCTCGAAGTCGATGTTGGCCGACTGCCACGGGACGCCCGCCCAGAGGGTGACGTGCACGTGCGGGCCGTAGTACCAGTCCTTGCCGTACCCGGACGCGCCGGACAGGGCGACCACCTGCCCGCGGGAAACCCGCTGGCCGACCTTGACGTAGATCGTGGGGCTCAGGTGGATGTAGGCGACGGTGCGGCCGTCGTCCAGACGGATGTCGACGCCGCGGCCGGATGCGCCGGAGGGGTTCGTGTTGACGAACGTGATCGTGCCGGGGTCGGCGGCCTTGACGCCGGTGTTGTAGGCGCAGGCGTAGTCGGTGCCGGGCATGGTGGACGGCGGGTTGCGGTTGCGGTGGCATTGCCACGAGCAACTGATCTTCGCGTCGGTGGGACGTAGGTAACCCACGTTAGGCACTCCCATCACAAAACCGCTGATGATATAGGGGTTTCCCCTATAGCGATTGTGACAGTCGCGCCCCGGTCGGGATAGGGCTGAGCCCTATTCCGTGTCGATGGCGGTGACCACCTCGGGCACCGGCCCGCCCGCCGGGTCATCCGGCATCGGCTGGACCGCGGCGAGAATCATCCCGTCCGTGATCACCCCAGGATCAGCGCCCGGGTTCTCAATCCCGCCCGCCACCGCCGACTCCCACGACGCCGCCCACCCTGGCGTCGCGGCCAGGTCCCACGCGTACCCGGCGACCCACTGCGGGTACGGCCGGGCCTTGTCCTCCTCGGCCGCCGCCGCCGTCAGCCGCTGAGCCAGCGCCCAGTCGTTCGCCATCGTCGCGATAGTCATGTACGACACGGTTCATCTCCTCCTAGTTGGACACCAGCGGGGGTCCCAGGTACTCGATCAGGTAGTTGCCATTGCTCGGCGAGTTGCCGTTCGCCGACGGGGCAAAGTTCGCCGAACCGATCGCCGCCGCCCAGACGCGAACCGTCTCATTCGGGTTCACCAGCACGTCGAACACCCGGCCGCGGAACTGCATCCCGTACGCCGCGCTCAGCGTCACCACGTCGGTGTCATAGACGATCGCCTGCACCCCGGCGGCGTTGTAGTGCGCCAGGTACATCACGCCCGAACCGGCGCCGGTCTGGACGGACAGGTTGTACTCGATCCGGTAGCGGCCTGCGATTTTGGGGAGGACGTACCCGCCGGAGTAATCCAGGAACGCCGCGCCGCCCACCCGGTAAGACATCCCCGTGCCCGGCGCGGCCCAGTTCACGAACGCGTTGCCCGACGACATCTGCTGTTGCGCGCTGGCGACCAGGAACACCCGCGGCCCGGCGCCGGTGGGATACCAGCCCGCGGCCGCGCTGGCCACAAGTCCGCGGACCGTGAGCCCGGCCGTGCCGGTCGGGGCGTAGTAGGACTCCTCCCACCCCAGGTCGGTGTTCCACCACACGATTTTCCGGTTGGCGAGGGCGGCCCGCTCAGACACCGAGACGGGGACGCCGTACAGCCCGTCGCGCATCGCGGTCGACCCGCGGCCGGTGTCGGCGCCGGGGGCGGGGACCTGCCCGTACGAGATGATCCAGTTCGCCACCTGGTACGGCGGCATGTTCTGGTGCGCATCGCCGGGCGCGGTCGAACCCGCCTTGCCGATCTGGTAGCCGCTGATCACGTCGCCGTCGCCTGCGCGGGTGGCGCCGAATCCGACGGTGTACCGGCTCGGCCCGCCCGGCTCGGCGTAGGCGATGTTGCCACCGTTGCCGGAAATGGGGTGCTGGTGTGCGGCCAGTTGCGCCGGGGTGAGTTGCACCGTCTTGGCGCCGCCCGTCTTGCCCAGCGGGGTGAACTCGGCCTGCGCGGCATCCAGGCCGACGGGGACGCGGCCGCGCATGTCGGGGACGTTGAATGTGGTCGAGCCGTCACCGGCGCCGTAGGTGGTGCCGATCGCGGCGAACAGGGCGGAGTAGGCGGTGCGGGACAGCGCCTGCCCTTGGGCGATCACCCATCCGGTCGGTGCGATCGCGGCCGCCCACGGCATGAGCGCGCCGGGCATCACGGCCGACCCTCCCCCGCCGCCGCCACCGCCGCCGCCGCCGCCGCCGCCGCCCAGGCGACGTTCCAGGGATGTCAGGCGCCGCTTGATGGTGGCGAGCATGTCCGCCAGGGTGCGGTCGGTCGTGGTGGTCATGAGAT
>JAVBKF010000097.1:0-10512 GCA_031554215.1 Caryophanales bacterium | reverse complement strand
GTTAACAGATTTGTTTTTATTTGAGCTAGGGGATGTCTGAAAAAGATTTATGAAAGGGTAATGCCCGCGAATTTTTCGATTACCATCAACAGTTGCTTCACGATCATTTCAGACTGTTTTGACATAACGCTACTTGCTAATCTGCGATGCAGATTAGTGTATGGCGGGAAAAATCACAAATACCCGTAAATAGTTGCCGCTTGCGTTCTAAATCTCCCTTTTAGCGAACAGAAGGGGCAGCACATCGCTCTAGCGAAGCTTAGCAACAACGTACTGCTAAGACTTTTTTAGGGCAAAGTACAGCGGAAAATTATTCATAAAGCTTTTTCAGACACACTCTAGAAAGAACAGATTATGATTCCCATTCTATTAAGCCAGTAGATTCGATTGGTAGATCTCAATAGATAGTAATAAAGAATGAAGTAGATTTGGGGTGGGCGATGACAGATATTAGTATATTGACGGCTTTTGGTGCGGGTGTGTTCAGTTTCATGTCCCCGTGTGTATTACCTGTTTATCCCGCCTTTTTATCTTATGTGACTGGTGTTTCAGTCAGCGAGCTCAAAGAAGATAAGGGGATTTTGCAAAAACGTGCTTTCCTGCATACGATTTGCTTTCTCGTTGGCTTTTCCATCATTTATATCGCTTTAGGATTCACTTCTTCCTTTTTGGGTCAGTTTTTCTTGCAATACAAAGAGTCAATTAGGATGATTGGCGCTATCTTGATGATTTTGTTTGGGATGATCGTCTCAGGGATGATACAGCCGAAAATGCTTATGCAAAACCGCCGGTTTGAGTTTCAAAATCGACCCAGTGGCTATGCAGGAAGCGTTTTAATTGGGCTTGCGTTTTCTGCTGGTTGGACCCCGTGTATGGGGCCAACATTAGGATATGTGATGACCTTAGCCGCGACCAATCCTGGATCAGGCATGTTCTATATGATTTGTTATATACTTGGATTTGCTATTCCGTTTATTGTGCTTTCCTTCTTTATCGGGCGAATGAACTGGCTCCAAAAGAATGCAGCTAAAGTGGCTAAAATAGGCGGATGGATGATGATTTTAATGGGATTTATTTTGTTACTAGACTGGCTACCAGCACTCACTGGTTTCTTTGCGAAATTTGTTCCGAGTTCCCTGTATTGATATTTTGATTGTACGTTCAAATAAGCGACAGTAAGAAGGATTTGTAAATGGATAATAAAACGATTGTGATACTTTTTTCGATTATTGTACCGATCATTATGTATACGATGATAAACTATATTCGGCTGAAGAATTCAAGTAAGCCAGTGGAGACGAGGAAGCTGATTTTGCCGCCACTGTTCATGGCTACGGGTGCGTCGATGTATATTGTGCCGATGTTTAGACCGACGGGCATTGAGATTATTTTTGCGATTATTTCTGGTATGTTATTTTCGATATTACTGATTAAAACATCAAAGTTTGAAGTGCGGGGCGGACAGATTTATCTTCAACGATCGAAACTATTTATTGTGGTCCTTTTGGGTTTGATTGCCGTTCGTTTTATTGCGAAGCTTGTTCTGACAGATACGTTTGATATTGAACCAGCACAAATGAGTGGTGCCTTCTTTTTACTTGCCTTCAGTATGATTCTTCCTTGGCGTGTAGGAATGTACCTAAATTACCGAAAAATACGCGCAGAACTTGATGCAAGGGAGTCTGCTGTTGGGTGAAATCGGACTTAGATGGGGCAGGCCTCGGTGTATAAAACGACAATAGGAGATGGGAAATGGGCATTCAGTGTTGTCCATTTTTTGTTTGTGTACATATATATAAAGGGAAGGTGTATGGTGAAAGAAACCAAGCGTACAATGGTTGCTGCAAATGGTGAAATTATCATACATGGCTAAATGGAGCTTAAGGTACAAGAGGGAAACCAGTTCGCCCGGGTGCCTAGCGTGTTCGATAAACGATGGCGCGCTGTGTTGGCGCTTAAATAGGCCATGCCGATAATGGCTTGATAGTTGGAAAAAATGACTTGTTCCTTTGTTCAATTTTGTTTCGATAACATTCGGAAGAGAGTGGATGATGACGATGATCATACTCTTTACTTGGTTTGCAGTTGCTCATTTTGTGAAGCAACGTTAGTTGACAAATAGGAAATGAATGATGAGAAAACTGCCATGAGAATGGTGGTTTTTTTGACTGAAAGAGATTTCCAGACGATTCGACATGAACGATAGGCGGTGACTTAAGGAGCATGATGGGCGCTTAGCTGAAGGGATATTTTGACGTTTTTCCCGTAAGAAATAATGATGCATTTATACAATCTACATGCAATTTAAGGTATAATAGAATGAATTAAAATCCAATGCAAAGGGTAGGAACAATGATGAAACCGCAAACTAATACGTTACTTTACTATACAGAGGACTATCCGAAGCTTGTCGAAATGGTTGCTAGACAGTGCTATCAATCATTTGGAAAGGTCAGTGATACATCTCACAGTTTCATTCGCAGCATTATGAGCAAAGGCCATCTTTCTGTTGCTTCAGTAGGAAACATCGTTTTTGGCATATCCGTTTTTGATGAGGAGGCGATGCTTGGACTGCTCAAAATGAAAGAGATTAATAATTTTATCCGCTGGACGATACCGCCAGCTCATCATGATTCACAGTACAAAGTGATTCTTTCCATGAATATGCTTAGCTTTCTCGATGTCAAAAATGCAGTGGATGCAGGTAGCCTTATTCCGTTATTTGATGCGCTGAAAGAATTAGTTGATGAGGCACCAGATTTGAGTTGGTTCTATGATCGTGATACAGTGGTGCCATCCAAACAAAACTGTTATACGTTATTGCCGGAACCTAATTTCTATGCACCAGTCTTACTATCAGAAGATTACACACTTTTGAAAAAACGAGGACTGAGTGAAGAAGAACTGTCTGTTCATGCGACCATCACAATTAATTATATGACTGATCGTAGCACAGGACTGCAATTATGGCGTCATGGTGACATGACGGGCGGGACTGAACTTAGCCAGCGATATGTGAACCGCGGCAATGCGCAATTTCGTGAGCTAATTGGGTTTGAAAGCACTATGGCAATCGGCGAGCCACTTGCGCCTGTTAGCCGTAAGGTTGCCTCGCTGTTTGCACAGGCGAATGAGCAGTATAATCAATTGCTTGAGGAACTGGCTGATCTCGGTGTGCACCAAGCGCGTGCGAAAGAGGTGGCGCGTTCGATTCTACCAAATGCGATTGCAACACATATTATTCAATGTCGCCCGCTGAAACAATGGCAGCATCTATTTAATTTAAGAGATTCTAGTCATGCGCAAAATGAAGCAGCGGCAGATGTCCGGAGTATCAAACAATTGTTTACTCAAAATCAGATATTAATTCGATAGAAGGTGTAGCCATTGATTCATGGATGGATGACTTTGTTTGTGATTGCCTGGGGCCTATTTATGATAGGGTTCATGGCGATTGGCGGTTTTTTTATGTTTCGGAAGTTTTTAAAAAGATTACCGAAGCATGGGGGCAAGTCAGACTTTGAAATTGAGGTTGATCATGTCGATCAGACAAGGCATCTTTGGATGCAGGCAGAAAAAGATTTATTAGAGGAACTGATTAGCCCAGTGCCAGAATTGTTTCGCGATGTGGCGAGAATGAAGATTGCTGGGAAAATTGGTGAACTGGCTCTGAGTGAAAAGGCTTCTGTTATTTCGGAAGAGTTGCTCATTCGTGGGTATATTTTAGCAACACCGAAGCGTGATCATCAGTTTTTGAAGAGGAAACTGCGTGAGAAGAATTTTGATGTGAATAGCTATCTACAATTCTTTTAATGGTCATTGATTTCCATACAAGATTTGCTGAGAAACGAGTGTTTCTTGGCTTTTTTGATGGTTTTTTTCAGGCGAACGGACCATTAAGTTTGATGATGATTTCCGGGACATAATAGACTATTGATGCGCAGAAAAACTTTTTCTAAAACATATTGACCCGGGTGGTCAATTGGTATATGATGGGTTTGACCAAGGTGGTCAACGTTGATTTCACTGGTTGCGTATAGGATGACAGAAAGAAAGTGAGACCGATGTATACAAATTTCAACAAGTTGTCTAAAGAGAGGCGTGAAGCCATCATTAATGCGGCGATGACTGAATTTGCTGCCAAAGGTTACAAAGGCGCTTCGACCAATAAAATCATTGAAGGCGTTGATATTTCTAAGGGGAGCCTTTTTCATTATTTTAAGAATAAGAAGCAGCTATTTGTATACTTATTAGATTTCGCGATTGAGCAAATCATGACGGAAATTGAGTTGCGTGTCGACTTTAGTGAGCGAGATTTGTTCAAGCGAGTGAGACAAATGGCAGTAATTGAGATCGAGCTAAGCCAGCGATATCCAACGATGTTTCGGTTCGTAGAAGCAGCTTACCTTGATCAGTCAGTAGAGGTGATGATTGAGCTTGAGGAACGAAAGACATCTGTGTTGTTTTCTAAGAAATTATTTGATGATATTGATTTATCGTTATTCAAAGAAGGCATGGATGTCACGCGGGCAATCAAAGTGATTTGGTGGTCACTGGATGGCTTGGCACGAGAAATTTCTAAGTCAGCTACAAATAATCGGCGGATTGATTATGGGCAAGCGATGATTGAGACGGACGAACTCATGCAATTTTTATCAGAAACTTTTTACCGAGAAAGGGGTCAACTCACATGAATGTAGTTGAAATTAGAAATTTAACGAAAATGTATGGCAAAGCACGTGGGATTACGAATGTTAGTTTTGATGTAAAGGAAGGCGAAATATTTGGATTTATTGGTCCGAATGGCGCTGGGAAATCAACGACGATTCGGACGATCCTTTCTTTGATCTATCCAACAAGTGGATCAATTAAAATTTTCGGTAAGGATGCGATTACTGAATCCCATGAGCTTGCAAAGCAGATTGGTTACTTGCCTTCGGAGGTTTTCTATTATGACAATATGAGGGCAATTGATCTACTGAAATACTCAGCTAGTTTCTATAAAAAGGACTGCACCAAGCGCATTCACGAAATGGCGGATCGGCTTCATTTAGATTTAAATAAAAAAATTGATGATTTATCGTATGGTAATAAGAAAAAAGTTGGCATCATTCAGGGGTTACTCCATTCTCCGAAGCTCATTATTCTCGACGAGCCTACCGGTGGTCTTGATCCACTCATGCAGCAAACATTCTTTGAGTTATTGCGTGAGGAAAACGAAAAAGGGGCGACGATTCTGTTCTCTTCCCATATTCTTAGTGAAGTACAGCGCATGTGCGACCGTGTCGCGATTATCAAAGAAGGGCAAATTGTTCAAGTTGAGAAAATTAGTATATTGCAAGAAAACACTTATAAAAAGGTGAAGATTGAAACGGTTGCGCAGGTGGATAAAGGGCATTTTGCAATTGATGGTGTACAGAAATTAGAACAAAAAGACAATAGCATCCACTTTATTTATCAAGGAAATGTAAATACCTTACTAAGCGTCATTGGCCAAGTGGATGTAGCGAATGTTTGGATTGAAGAACCTGATTTAGAGGAAATTTTCATGCATTTCTATGAAATAGATGACAAGCCGCTGCCAAAGGAGGGGTGAAACGATGAATATGTTTTTTCATGAGCTTGGCTCAATGCGGAAATCGCTTATCATTTGGAATCTGTCGATCACAGCGGCCGTGATTTTAATGCTGGCGATCTATCCTAGTTTTGCTGAGGATGCAGGTCAACTGACAGATTTATTAAGTGCCTATCCTGAGGCGTTTCAGGATGCACTTGGTATCTCGCCAGAGATTCTCACATCATTACTTGGTTATTATTCTTATATTTTCACTTATGTGCTATTGTTTGCAGCGATTCAGGCTATGAATATGGGCGTAGCCATTTTGTCGAAAGAAACCCGAATGAAAACAGCAGACTTTCTTCTGACAAAGCCTGTTAAACGCGTTTCTGTGCTAACGGCTAAAGTCATGGCAGCAGTCACAGGGATTCTACTAACCAATATCGTTTATTTCTTTGTGTCATTTTCGATGCTGATGGCAGTTAAAACCGATCGTTTCAGTCAGAGTGATTTTATTAAAATGAATCTCTCAATGCTACTATTACAACTATTCTTTTTATCCTTGGGTTTACTCGTCGCGGTTTTCTTGAAAAAAATTAAATCAGTGATTGGTGTATCGCTCAGTTTTGTATTTGGATTGTATATTATCGGGATGGTTGGGGCTTTGTTAGACATCGAGAACTTCCGCTATTTTTCACCATTTAAATATGTTGATTATACGTATCTTTTGGCGCAACATTCATTTGAATGGAACTTTATCTTCACCGAAGTCATCGTCATTGTCGTGTTTATGATGCTCACATATAGACACTTCCAGCGTAAGGATATTCACTCTCTATAGAAAGGAGCAAGCTAATGAACATGTATCTTCATGAAGTAAAATCATACTGGAAGTCACTACTTATCTGGTCGATTAGTATCATCTTACTTGTCTATATTGGTAGTGTTGAGTTCAATTCATTCGCGACATCAGGACAAGATGTGAGCGCGATGATGGACAAGCTACCTCAATCGATTAAAGCCATCTTTGGGATGAGTACGCTAGACCTTTCAACTGCAAACGGCTACTACGGTGTTATTTTCAATTACTTACTCCTTATGGCTGCAATTCATTCAGTGCTGCTAGGTGCTAATATTCTGGCAAAGGAAGAGCAGGAGAAAACGGTTGAATTTTTATTAGTCAAACCAGTATCAAGACACGGGGTGATCGTTGCAAAAATGACTGCGGCAGTGTCACTGGTTCTTCTGTTAAATATTGTCTCTTTTCTAGGCGGACTTTATTTCGTCAGCCAATTTGAATCAGCAAACTTTGACACGTCTCTGATCGTCACTTGTCACATCGCAATGCTTTTGCTACAATTAATTTTTCTTTCGTTGGGGCTAATGATTGCAGGAATCAATCGTCAAGCTCGTTCAGCTGCAAACATTGCCACAAGTGTGATGCTAGGCACATACTTTCTCGCTATTTTAATTGGACTGTCAGACAAGATTAGTGTCTTAAAATACGTGACACCTTTTCAATATTTTGAAGTGGGTGCACTATTCGGAAGTGGTAGTATAGAAGCAAAATACGGTATCCTTTCAGTCGGCATCATCATCAGTTGTACCGTTGCTGCATTTGTTGGGTATCAAAAAAGAGATATGAGGGTGTAAAATGGCACACAAATACGATGAGAAAACACTTAGTACGGAGAAGATTTATTCAGGAAGAATGATCAGCCTTCAGGTCGATCAGGTGAAGGTTCCGAATGGAACGACGCATGCGCGTGAGATTGTCAAACATCCTGGTGCTGTCGGTATTATTGCGATTACTGATCAGCAAAAATTGATTCTTGTCGATCAGTTTCGTAAACCGCTAGAGCGTGGTTTACTCGAGATTCCTGCTGGTAAACTTGAGCCTGGAGAATTACCGACTGTGACAGCTGCACGGGAACTTGAGGAAGAAACAAGCCTTGCTGCTGACGATTTAAAGCTACTGTATTCTTTTTATACATCACCAGGATTTGCAGATGAAATCATCCACTTGTTTGTTGCAACAGGTATTTCGAGCGTCGAGAATGCTGCTGTCTGTGATGAGGATGAGTTTGTTGATGTCATTGAAGTGACACTCGGCGAAGCGCTTCAATTGGTCGCAGACGGTCAAATTAAGGACGCGAAAACATTGATTGCCGTCCAGTATATGCAATTGCATTATGGCAACGCCTAATCCGGTCGATGAGGCTAGCACGCCCATCAATCCAGTGATTTCAGTTCTTAACCGAACTTGAAACACTGGATTTTTGTTGTGTGCTGGATTGGTAAGAAAGAATTTAAAAACAAATTCTCACTGAAATGTAAATTGAAAAATAGAAGCGCTACATTTCGTTTAGATAGCTTGTGGCGAGAAAAAAAGTCTAAAGACATCAATAAATAAGGCGGAAAACATCATGGAAATAAACGCGGGGGAGTAAAAAAAGAGTATGAAACCACCAATGCCCCAAAATCAAAAAGAACCAAAAGGATCAAAATCCCTGCTATCACATACTATACCGATGTTCCGCGATGAACCGGCACTCCTCGCAGAGAACGATTTTCAGTTTGGCTAAAAAATTATAGAATATCACTATCAATCCGTTCATAGATTCTATTAAATAGACATCAGTTTGAAAGGTGACAGGACATGGTGATAAAAGGATATAAGCGTGTTTTTCAGAAAATATTAAAAGACCAACTATCGTTATTCTTATTTGTTTCTGTGTTGTTCATAGTGGGCGTTGTCTTTGGCGCAATTATTGTTAATAGTTTGGGCATTGATCAAAAGCATGATCTCTATAGCTACTTGTCAAAGTTTTTCACAGAGATTTCGAGTGGGAAAGTGGTACCTTCAAAAGAGCATTTGATTTATAGTTATCAGGAAAATCTCAAGGTGTTTTTGCTGATTTGGATACTAGGAATTTCCGTGATTGGCGTGCCACTCATTTTGATATTGTTGTTTGTTCGCGGCATTGTTGTTGGATTCACAGTTGGGTTTCTGGTCAATCAGGGCGGGGTTAAGGGGTTTTTACTAGCATGCGTTACAGTGCTACCCCACAATTTTCTTTTGATACCATTATTGATTTTCGTTACAAGCTGTGCAATTCTCATTTCAATGAAGATGATTAAGCGGCAATTTCTCAAAGAAGAAAATGAATCCATCGCTAGTTACTTGAAATTCTACTCGGCTACGTTGGTACTGGGACTGATGATATTGCTTGTTGCCAGTGTCATTGAAGTCTATGTGTCACCACTATTTATGCAAATGATTACAACGTATATGTAGGTCACCTAAGGGTGCACATACCCAGGCAGGTACGATTGGTCAATTAGGTCCCTAAACGATAGTTATTATAAATAATTATCTGGATATTGTAATCTCATTTATATTTGTTATAATCAAGTTAGATTGAATTGCATCTGTGCTATAGGTAGGAGGAAATCTAGTGGAATCTAGGCTTGATCGAATCAAAAAGCAATTGCATTCTTCTAATTTTAAATTAACACCCCAACGTGAGGCAACTGTCAGGATTTTGCTAGATAATGAAGAATCGCACCTCAGTGCTGAAGATGTTTATATGCAAGTGAAAAATATTTCGCCCGAAATTGGACTAGCAACCGTGTACCGTACGCTAGAATTGTTAAGTGAATTAGAAATTGTCAATAAGATTAATTTTGGTGATGGCGTGTCCCGTTTTGACCTTCGGGTTGAAGGTGCTAACCGTTTTCACCATCATTTGTTTTGTTTTGAGTGTGGATCAGTTGAAGAAATATTTGAGGACTTATTGGAAAACGTGGAGTCCCAAATTGAAAGAAAGTACCAATTTCAAATTAAAGATCACCGGCTAACATTTCATGGACTTTGCAAAGCATGTACTGACAAATTGAATCAATAAACTGATTTCTCATGGCAGTGATGTATAATAACGCGCTTCTTTGGCATAGGATTGAATAGATAGGTTGCCAGAGGAAAGAGGCATTTCACTAGATCTGCTTTCTTTCTGAATGGATAGAAATGATGTCTGCCAAAGGAGATAGTCACTTGTATACGCTATTTAGATCCGTTTTTCAGATGGTCAAAATCTTCTTTTTATTTGCGGTTTTTATGATGATATTTTACTTTGCGTTAAGCTGGTTTAATAAAGAATACCAAGGCATGCATCGCTATGATAAACCCGAAGGGGATGCTGTGAAAGTATTCTCACCAGAAGAACAAGAAGATGAACAGTACATAGATCAATTACTACAATTTTATTTGGATGGAGTGTAATACATGCAAGATCCAATGGATGATTTTATTCATTACATCAGCATTGAAAAAGGGCTTGCACAGAATACGATACTCTCTTACCAGCGTGATATAAAGGAATACTGCCTTTTCTTAAAAGAAGTGAGGCAACTGGCAACATGGGGTGATGTATCACGGATGGATATCATCCAGTTTTTAGCGAAATTGAAGAAAGAGCATAAGTCGGTGAAGACACTAGCAAGACACACCGCTTCGTTACGCTCTTTTCATCAGTTTCTTTTTCGTGAGAAGATTACGACGTCAAACCCTTCTCAGCATATTGAAAGTCCAAAGCTAGAAAAGTCCTTGCCTAAGGCACTTTCACTTGAAATGGTTGATCAGTTCCTTGAGTCACTATCATCAGCGACTGCATTTGATCTGCGTGACAAGGCGATGATTGAATTACTGTATGCAACAGGTATGCGAGTGAGTGAATTAATAGATTTGCAAACTGATAGTATCTATTTAGATATGGGCTTTGTCCGTTGTATCGGCAAAGGGAACAAGGAAAGAATTGTCCCTGTTGGGGATGTTGCACTGTTGGCATTGGAACAATATTTGAATTTGGGGCGCGCGAAATTAGTGCATGCGAAGAACCGGTCGAATGCTTTATTTTTGAATCATCATGGTCAGAAATTATCTCGTCAAGGGCTTT
>JAVBKF010000151.1:0-4696 GCA_031554215.1 Caryophanales bacterium | reverse complement strand
CGACTCTTCTATTTGTTAAAAAGGATTTTGTCCGTGCAGAAGTCAAAGTGCCCAGTACCAAAGAAGCTTGGCAAATTGTCAGACCGAATTGGCGCACATCAAGTCATTTTCGTGGCTTTAATCGCCGCAGCGCTGACATTCATACCACAGAGTTTTGTCACTGCCGTATGGCAACTTGTCGTACTCCGGTTCATCCTCGGGCTGACAATTGGCGGACTAAATCCATCCGTCAATACCTTGGTTAAGAAAGTCACACCACAACATATGACCGGCCGCGTCTTTGGCTTTAACATATCAGCAGGGTATATCCGTGTCTTTTGTGGTTCCGTCATTGGTGGGCAAATTGCCGGGCATTTCGGGATTGAAACTGTCTTTCTTTTCACCGGTACATTGCTGTTCGCAAACGCGTTATGGGCTTACCTTTAGAGTCTATAAAGTCATTGGAAAAAAGCAATTTGCTCAATAGCCTTTGCAAGGTAACACACACAAAATAAGCCCGAAACCGCTTGATAATGACAAGCAAGTTTCGGGCTTATTTCTGACACTGTGATCGCGCAGGTGTTTCTTACACCATTTTGTGTTCGATCAAGCTCTCTGCACACTCAACAACAGTGATTGCTGCGGCCCGCGGAGTCCACGCTAGCCGCTCGATTGCTTTCTCTGATGTATGGCGGTGTTTTCGCCCAAGCATCGGTGTAATCGCTTTTAGTGACGGATCAAAAATCGACAATAGCCGTAATACAAAATCAGGAATCTTCCGTGTTGGTACCTTTCTAGTAGCACCGTACTTCTCATGCAAAATACCGGCGACTTCTCCCATCCACAAGTGACCACTAACAGCAATATAGCGCTCTCCAGCCGCTTCCCTTGAGCACATCGCCTTGATATGGAGTGCGGCAACATCTCTCACATCAACAACTTCGAGACCAATCCGAGGTGACCCTGGCGCCTTTCCGTTCAAGAATCGCATAATCACCTCAACCGACCCAGCATTATCATCTGAAAGCACTGGACCAAAGATCGCGCCTGGTAGAATTGTTGTCAGCGTTGTTGTGCTAGAAGTGTCCTTCATAAACTGCCAAGCAGCTTCTTCAGAAAGTGTCTTTGACTTCCGGTAAGCATTAACCCCTTTTCCATTTGGGTCTGTCCAAAACGACTCATCCACAAGTGGATCTTCCTCAGTACTCACTGTTGGCGTTGCTGCCGCACACGAAGAAGTCATCACAACACGCTGGACACCAGCTTCCGTTGCCGCACGAAGCACACGTATTGCACCACCCTTAGCCGCTTCAATTAGTTCTGCCTCTTTGATATCACCACCGCCAAGTGGAGAAGCGACATGAAGTACATAATCACAGCCCTGCACTGCCTCATTCCAGCCCATATCATTTGCCAAATCTGCAACACAGAAATGCAAGCGATCACACCTATCCACCTGCTTTGCAATTTTTTCGATAATCGCTTCCTTTTTGGCTAAACTTCGTACTGTAGTGCGTACAGTGTATCCTTGCTCCAGTAGCATCACGATACACCAACCAGCCACATACCCACTACCACCGGTTACTAATACAGTTTCCTTTTGCATATTTGTCATATTTCCTCCTAAAGATTCTAGCCCTTTTCATGATAAAAAATTGTTTCATGGCTGGTGTATTTTTATTATCATTTCTATCCGCTTATTTGTCTTCACACTGCATGTCTAATCTAGATATCTGCCAATCTATATGCTAAACCCACCTAGTGTGATCAAGCCGCAGTGAATTCCTCTTCTCCGATCAAAATCAAAAGACCCTGCCGATATGCACCAAACAGCCTCAGCACCAACATCAGTTAGCAGTACGCTTCCGAGTCTGCGCTTGGTACTGAAAAATATTAAATAATGCAAGTGCCGCTGAGATAAAGAAGACAGCACCACCAATAACAAATGGCAACGTATTCTCTAGTTCGTAAGCAAAGCCTGCAACAAGTGAACCAAATATCATACCTAGTGCTTTAACAGAGTTAAATATCCCATATATTAATCCGTTCGCAGACTCCTTCTGCCCATCGGTAACCAAAGCCTGTTGAATCGGTAAATACATCGTATTAAAGCAATAAAACAGCACATTCCAGAGAAGAAAAGGCGCCAGTCCAATCCGGCTACTAGCAATCAGTAGCGTTGTCCCACATGTCACTAGAATAAAAACAATTGATTTCCGTCCATCCGTATGACGAACTAACCACGGATTAATCGTGAAATTCGCAATCAAGCCAATCATTCCCATAATCGCCTTTAAAATGCCATTATAAGAAGGTGGAAAGTTAAACACCTGACTCAAATAATAATTCAAAGAATTATCATAATCACTCATCGCAAAGCTCGTGAAGAAAATCGTTACGAGAAAAACAAGCAACGCGGGGGTCATAATTGACCTTGCCTGTATGAAAAACGAAAACGGATTCGCCGCTTGAGAAAGGCCACTCCATTCGATCTTTGCTGGATTTACAACAGAATCGTTTAATAACAAACCATATAATAACGCACTAATCAGCAATAGAACAAACTGCGTAATAAACGTCGCAGAAATTGAAAAATCACCAATAAAGCCGCCAAGTAAATAACCACTGGCCGCACTCACGGAACTAAACGCCACATAATACATTGTGTACTTGGCACGATTCGACTTATCCGTTATTTCCGCTAAATAAATCATGCAACAAACCGAAAATCCGCCAGCAAACAAACCCGAAACAAGTCGTGATATCAGCACCATCTCCACGGAACCCGACACCATGAAGAGAAGTTGTGAAAAAGCATAACCGGTTAAGGTAATGCTTGATATGCGTAACCGGCCCACCGAATCACTTAATTTCCCCCAGAAAGGGCTAAATAGAAAATTCGTAAACGACATCGCCGCAAATGCCAGACCAAACATATAGTCTGGCATCGAAATACTTCTGAGAAATGCTGGCGTCACTGGATGCACCATATTACAAGCAAGCATCATAAAAGAGCTAAGAAAATAAAATTTAATCAGTGTAGATTTTGATGTCATAGTTGCTGTTTCCTTCGGAATTTAATAGTCTCTATTCTACCACACTTTGATCTAGAAATAATTTCAATTTTGAAGGAGTGCCGCTCTTCCGGCAATGTCAGCAGGCTAAAAATCCCCTTTTTTGGTTAGAGGGAATTTGGTAGACTTGTTTTTAAAGGTAGGTTTAGACGAACGCCTCGGCCGAATAGGGGTTAAAGTTTCTAGGAATGATTGATTCGGTGCTGGCAAATAATGAATTTCATATTGACGCCTTATTCTTGAATAGTGCAGATACCATAATCTCTCTATTTTCTGAAATAGCTATAAATGACAAACGGTTTTCTGGAAAGCATTATCGGACTAATTCAAGCTGCAAAAAGGTACGCTCGGGGTTATCGCAAGTTCAATAACTTTATTGCGATGATTTATGCCACCGTCAACAAAACCTGATGTGAAGGTTGTTCCACACTGAATATTTTTTCCCCTTATTATCTTGATTACAGATCTTCCTTTCATGAGGCGTATATTTAGGGCGCTTTTCCTTTATATACACCTTATGAAAGGAAATCCTACCAAGAAGCTAACCTTGACAAAATACTGCCTAGCACTTCTTTGTTTACACACCAAATGGCAATGAGCCCATAAAATAATGATCAGAAAGTGATCAAAATAACTCAAATAGCCTCCAAAATGGTTCCCGATGGAAATCTATGATCCTTTTACTCATGCAAGACGTTTGCCCAGATCCTACTCAGATCGCTCACTATTTCTCTCACCCCACTCATGTAGCACCTTTAAGATGGGGAGTAATGATTGCCCTTTTTCAGACAATCTATATTCGACCTTGGGCGGAATCTGGTTGTATTGCTTCCTGATAATGATTCCCTCTTCCTCTAGCTCTTTGAGCCGTGTCGACAACATTTTATCCGTGATACCAGTCAAACTTTTCTTGAGTTCTCCATATCGCATCACGTCATTAATCGATAGCAAGTACAGAATCAGTAATTTCCACTGCCCTCCAATTACAGATAATGTATATTCAATTGGGTAAGTACCATTCGCTTTTTTACAACTCTTCAAATCCTCTATCACTCTTTTATCCTTCATAATCCATTACTCTCCTTTAAGATAGTATCACACATAAATCTGTGTACTAGCGTTTATCATCTATTTGTATTATAGTTGACTTACAATAGATTTTCAAAGATAATTTGTTGTCGCGTTATAAAATTGAAATTGTTGCAAAAATAGTGAAAACTGGCATCATGTCAGTTTTACTTTCGCGTTTCATACACTCAAATAACAAAAACCGAAGGGAAGTCATACAATGAATACAACACATGAAAACAAGACATCAGATCTTCACACAATCATCAAGAATCGCCATTCAGTCCGTTCATTCGATGCAAATTTCAATATTTCAAATGAAGAAATTATCGAGATGTTAGATGAAGCAACACTGGCCCCATCTTCAAGTAACCTACAACCTTGGCGGTTTATTGTTGTTACGGACCCAAAAATCAAAGAAGCCATTAACCCTTTTGGATTTAATCAAAAGCCTGTTATGGACGCTTCTGCTGTTGTGATTCTGCTAGGTGACGTAGAGGCATACAAAAATGTTGAAAAAATTTACGATATTGCTATTGAAAAAGGCATTTGTACACCTGAAATAAAAGAACGAT
>JAVBKF010000003.1:0-41987 GCA_031554215.1 Caryophanales bacterium | reverse complement strand
GAGGAGCGATACATTACCACCTAATATTGTTCAGCTTTCCATTTATCAAAAAAGAACTTCTAGCCGAGATTTGGGGACATGGTTTTATCAGAATTAACAGAGTTGACAAAGTGAATGCGCTTCAAAGAGGACTGTATGTTTCAAAATACTTCGGCAAAAGTTTTGATTTAAAAGATTCTGGGAAAAAAGCTTTTTTCAAAAGTACAAACTTAGAACAGCCAATTATTGAAAAGCATCATGTTATCAACAAAGACCTGCTACTTGAAACAATTGAGAGTGGAAATGTCATCTACAGGAGGGATTACAAAAGTAGTTTTAAGCTATACGGTGATGTAATTGAAGACAATATCAACTATTTCAAAATTGATGAAATAAAAAAAGCTGAACACAGTCCAGAAAAATATCTTCTGAAAAGCTATGTCCAACCTATCGCAAGGTCATTATAACATAGTAATTATTAAAAAAGGGAGAGGTTTGTTTCACCCTAACAAGATTCAACAAACCTCAAACGACGTTTCCGTCTATGATATTTTATCATGACTGGCGACCTCGTTCAATATAAAACAAGGGAGCATTGATAAAAATGGAAAAAGAATTTAATCATGACTTATTTCATTGTGAAATATACAGAGTTCATATCCTGCATTTACTACTAGAATTAGCTAGCAACATATTAACAGATGAGAAATTAAACAAGGATGAGATATTAGAACAACTCTTAGACTTGATAGATACTGCCGATCTAAATAGCGAATTTTGTTATAGAGGAGCAGTGAAATAATGCACAAACATCAATACTTTCAGGTTGAATTTTCAAACATTTTGAGGCTACAAACATTGGGAACGGTGGCAATTGAAGAAAGCAATAGGCAATTAGCTGAACTAATGTCCAGTATGGAAAGAACTTTCAATATCCCAATGTTGAAGAATATTGATTGGGAAAAAGCGAATCCTGATATTGCAAACCTATACAAAAACATTTCATTAGCAAGAATTTTTGATTGACAGAAAGGAATTTGAAAATGGCAAGCATTCAAAAATATAAAACGAATACTGGGGTCAAGTGGCTATTCAAACTAGACTTAGGCAGTAACCCTGTAACCGGAAAAAGACAAAGTACAACGAAACGAGGCTTCACTACGGAACGTGCAGCAAAGGCCGCAGCTGCAAAAATGTATAATGACCTCAATATTGGAAAATACGTTGAAGATAGCAGAATTCTTTTTGAAGATTTCATTGAAGTGTGGCTAAAAGAATATGAATTTAGCGGTATCAAAACAAGCACCCTGCTCAGTCGTAAAACTACTTCCATACCGCATTTAAAAAGATTACTTGGTAAGTGCTACCTTGAAAAGATGACTTCAAAAAACTTCTATGACATGGTAGTGACTTTGCAGAGTGAAAACTATTCCAGTGAAACAATTGACAGTATCTATATCACTGGAAGAATGATTATGAAAAACGCACTAGAAAAGGGGTTAATCCGAGAGCTACCCTACGTCAAGAAACCCAAAAAGAAGAAAACCATGGACGATTTGATGAATGAGCAAGTGGAAGAACACTATCTCGAAAAATCAGAACTCAAGCACTTACTTTCAAAAATTAAAAAACGAGGTCATTCAATCGACTACGCTGTCATTCTCACCTTAGTTTATAGTGGCGTAAGAATCGGGGAACTCCTTGCTCTAAAGTGGGAGGATATCGATTTTGACAATAAGACAATTCGCATTTGGAAGACACTTTTTAGAGAGAAAAACACAGTCACACAATTTGAATTAACACCGCCCAAAACCAAAAAGTCTATTCGTGTCGTTCCAGTTGGTAAAAGCGTCATCAAAGCCTTACAAGATATTTTAATCCAGCAAGCTGAACTTAGGCGATCTCATGCAATGATTCTCGATGAAGGCTTTGTATTCATCAAAATGTCAGGTAATCATTGTGGCTATCCTGAACTACGCACAGCACTTGGATATCGCTTTAAGGACTATCTAAGGATTGCAGGCATTACAAAGCCGTTGACACTTCACAAACTACGTCACACGCATATTAGCTTACTTTCAGAAGCAGGAGTAGACTTACCTACTATTCAAGAAAGAGTAGGTCATGAAAACGCAAGCACGACTTTGAAAATCTACCTCCACATTACCAAGAAATTAAAGATGGATGCAGTCAATAAATTCGATGAATTAATGAGAACATAATTTTTAGTGGTCAAAATGTGGTCAAAACTCAAAACAAAACGCCTAGAAACCTCTATTCATCAGGTTCTAGGCGTTGGGTATACATACGTCCAAGGAGGGATTCGAACCCCCGACCAACGCCTTAGAAGGGCGTTGCTCTATCCAGCTGAGCTACTTGGACATTTATCAGACTTAGTAAGTATATATAATTAAGTAGCTTCTGTCAATAAGTAGTTTTAAAGTACGAACCGATTGGCATCAATCTGCTTTCCGCCAAGTTCATGCAAACAGACATCCAGCACCCCATCCTGATAGTGCAATAGGGCATACGTTTTCTCAAGACGACCGCGTGGGAGCCTGATACTACCAGGATTAACCATCACAACACCGTCCATCTCCTCCGCCACAGTTTCATGAGAATGCCCAAAGCATGCGACCTGACAGCCCTCACGCTTTGCTGTACGCTGTAAATCTCGAAGTGTAGACTTCACATCAAATTTATGGCCATGAACCAAACAAATTCGCAGCCCATCCGCTTCAACAATCAGCATTTTAGGGAAATCTGCAAAGACATCACAATTTCCTCTCACAACGTGATACGAAGCAAGTGCTGGGTCAGAAACACCTAATTCAGAGTCACCACAGTGAAGAAAGGTCGTCACCTCATCACGATGATGCCGAGCAATCTCCACCAATTCCTGCTTGAGCCTGTGGCTATCACTCACAACTAATATGGCCATATTTATGCCCCCCCATCATGAGAAACTGTAGTCAGTTGACTAACTAACTTTAGCAGTGCCCGCCCTCGATGACTGACTGCATTCTTCTCATCAGCACTACAAGTAGCAAAAGATTTCCCAAGCTCGTTCACCCAGAACACTGGGTCATAGCCAAATCCATTTTCACCACTAGGCTCAAACAAGATCTTACCTTCCACCGAACCATCAACTGTGAGCTGAGGGCCATTCGGATCCACAAAAGCAATCACACAGTAGAAACGAGCTGTTCTCTTTTCCAGTGGTAAATCCCCCAGCTCCTCTAGCAACTTCTGATAATTCTTCAAATCATTTTTTGGTTCGCCTGCATAACGTGCCGAGTATATCCCCGGTCTACCATCTAACGCATCAACAATCAAACCAGAATCATCCGCAAGCACAGGGATTCCTAGCACCTGTGACAATGCGTTCGCCTTCAGCAAAGCATTCTCAGCAAAAGTGGACCCAGTTTCCTCAACGTCCTCTGCATTTGGAAAATCAGCTAGTGTCAGTACTTCATAACCTAGTGGTGTTAACAACTCACGAAACTCACGTGCTTTCCCCTGATTCCCAGTGGCAACGATAATCTTTTTCATACAAACAGCTCCCTCAATTGTATTCAAAATAGGGTTCTCACCCCACCTTTATCCCATATAGCGACCGATAGCTTATTGGTTTTTAGAAAATAATAGCCATTAAAACGACTTCTGCTCAATCAAAAAGGGTAGGATTTGTTCTTGCTTCGTCACGAGCTCATTAATGCCTTCTTGTGCTAGTGCTAACATTTCTTGCAACTGAGGCATTGTAAATTTCGCTTCTTCACCAGTTCCCTGCACTTCGACAAACTCGCCTTTTCCTGTCATCACTACATTCATATCCACCTTCGCTGATGAATCTTCTACATAGTTCAAATCAAGCACCGCACCTTCCTCAGGCAGTATCCCAACTGAAATCGCTGCAAGAAAATCTGTAATTGGCATCGTCTGAATCGTTCCCGATTTATACAATTCATGTATAGCGAGTGACATGGCAATAAATGCACCAGTAATCGAAGCTGTTCTTGTACCACCATCCGCCTGGATCACATCACAATCAACGACAATACTACGCTCACCGAGCGCCTCCAGATCAACTACCGCACGCAAAGCACGCCCAATAAGCCGCTGAATTTCCATTGTCCGGCCAGTCACTTTCCCTTTAGTTGATTCGCGCATGGTTCTAGTGCCTGTTGCTCTTGGCAACATCGCATATTCAGCAGTGACCCAACCCTTGCCCGAACCGCGCAAGAAAGGTGGTACCTTTTCTTCAATGGTTGCATTACAAAGTACCTTGGTATTCCCAACACTAATTAACACCGAACCTTCAGCATGGATTGTGTAGTTATTCTCTATTTGAACCGGCCGCAACTGGTTGCATTTTCGCTCATCAATTCGCATGATTAAACTCCCCTCATAACCCTTCATTGAAAACAAGATCGCCTAATAAGCGATCTTAATCAGTTCCCGTCACTTTTGTTCTGCTATTTATTATACCAAAATCCGTATAGGAAGCAATTGATGTACGTTGGTACTAAACAAATACCCTGCACCCATGAAACGATCTAGTAAAAAGCTCATCCTAAAAAGATCGCAATTCCAGTCAACAGTTACTCGTCATGCTGGTGCATTCTTTTTTCAAGTTTCTTGCCAATAATCCAAACCAAAACAGTCGCAAGGACAACAATGACTAATTTTAGGGGATGTTCTATAAATGACATTAAATCTGATCCAATATAACTCATTGTTAAGAGCATCACAGATTTTCCTAGTGCCAGCGCCAACAGAAAATAGAAATTATTAATTGAAGAAAGACCGGCTACAACATTAATCAATGATGACGGAACAAATGGGATGCAGTACATAATAAATAACGGACCAAAGCCTTGCTTCTCAATCCACTTGAGTGAAGATTCAATTCGTGGTCGTTTATGTAGAAATGCTAGGAAACGAAACCTGCCTAGAAAACGGACAAACATGAACAAGAGATAAGAACCTAGCACACTTCCTACCCAAGAGTATAAAAATCCTTCCCATAATCCAAATATAGCGGCATTCACAGTGGCGAGTACCGTCACTGGTAGAATGGGCAAGAATGCCTCTAGAAACGGCAGGAAAATGGCCACAGCTCTCGTCAGAAACGGATAGCTCCCTATCAGTTGTTTCATAAACTCATTTAAACTATCCTGCGTAACTACATCAGACATGGCTTCACCTCGCTTTTTCACCAAAATTATTTTACTCTTTAGATTAACTTAACATTCAAGTATCGAGCCTTCCACTAAATCCATCCATTCACGTCCCATCAGTTTTCAGATGGAACAATGTTTTCAGATGGAACAATTTTGGTAGCTAAATTTTTGGCTACCTATTCATTCTTATACCATTAGTCGACAAAAATGTCTATCTAATTTATAATACATTACACGGTTTGACATTCAAACAACAACCATCCACACAAATCGTTTTTTATTAAATTCATCGTATCCAATGTACTTACAAAGCAATCTTTGTCCAATAATGATCAACAGTATCACCCCTCTATCAGCCTTTTCTGCAACTACTCCTGTTAAATGCACGGCGGTATTGTACCTGAACGATTTTTACCCACTAGAAGCTAGGCGTATCGCTGGCGATTTGATATAGATAAACCTCCCAAGCGGCATTTTTATCAGTAAAGACATCAACGAATACAAGATTATTCTCAGCAGCATTCTCAATAGGGACCGCTGATAATACATACTCAGCACCGAGCTTCAATAGCGCTTCTGATCGAATTTCAAGATGCTCAATCACCTTCGATGAATGTTTATCCCATCCATAATGTTTACCAAGTTCACTTGAAAAAACATAGCAACGTGACCCCCATGTATCAAAGTATTTCTTCAGCGACGGGCTTTTTTCGAGCTCTGGTTCAATCACTGGTCGAAATGCTTTTTTGTATTGTAATGGATAGGCATTTACATAGCCATCTGCAGTATAGAAACCATTGAACTCTGCGATTGCTGGATGCATCCCGATACTGACAACTTTGTAACGATCTTGCGGTTTGCCAATTGCTTCAGCAATTGCTGCAAATTCGTCTTCAGCGTAGAATGCTTGAAATGATGGTGCTGGTCTTATGTAACGATAAACAATTTCAGGATTGGCAATAAACAATATGATCAGTTGGGTGATAATTGCCGCCCTAGTAATGATACGTCCTGCCTTTTCAAGTCGCCAAAGAATTAAGCAGGAGACGGCAAACAGTAGATACAGGACCATTGGCCGAAGGAAATGAAACCGAGCAAAATTAAACGTCGTTAAGAGTGAAAATTGCTCTTTCAAAGGTTGCCAGCCCTCATAAAACCAGAATGCATACCACAATGACAAGATAATGTTAAACACAAAAAGGGTTATAAAATCCCGATGCAATCGCCAATTGCCAGCACGGATGACAACCGATAATGCGAGAAATGAGATTGGGACAATGACAAATAAATGAAGCGTCGGAACAGCAAAATGCCCGAGGAAATAATTTTTACAAAAGAGTTGAATGGTTTCGGGTAACGTATTGGTTGATTGGATAAATGCATTTCGATGCGATTCTGCACCTGTTTCCGATAAGATTGAAATAAATAGGCGATAGTCGATGAGACAGTAAAGGACAGTCATGTATGCAATGCTACTAAGGAATCGCAGGTTCAAGTTCCGCTTAACAATCAAGTCCCTGAGCCAGAGAATCGCCATCACTACTAGGAAGAAGAAGAAACCTAGGACAAATGACGAATAAAACGGAAGCAGTGTAATGACCAGCCACTCACGAAAGGAAGCCTGGTGCTTACGAATGGTTAGAAACGCCCATAGTGCAAGAGGCATTCCCATCATACTCAGCATGCCCGGCGGCCAAAACGGGGTAATCGCAAATGCTACTGAAATGTAGATACGAATCACATAAGCAGATTGCGCCTTGATGAAAAACCTTTTCAATAGTAAATACATGCCGATAAATGCAAAAACAACCGTAATCACTTGGCTGATTGTATAAGCTACAAACGGCGAGAAAACTGCGTAGAGCCATAGAATTCCGGTAAATTGACTCGGGAAAGCATCGCGGGGGGCATTCATGATTTGCGGAATCGTGCTACTAAGTGATGCTACTATTTGACCATGGTCTGCTAGCGATGAATACCAAGCCACATTGGAGTCAAGGTTATCGTGAATACGCATATGGGCTTTTTCACCGAAAATCAACATTGGCGAAAGATATAATAAAAGTAGAAGTGCAGCGATGAATAAATGTTTCTTTTCTTTGCCTTGCGGAAACCCTCGTTTCATTGAAAACGCCCGCCTATTCTCATTCAAAAGTTTCAAATGTAGCCAAATCGGTCAAACGATGATGGTGTAGTGAGTAGCGAACGAATCTATGCTTTTGGGTGTGCTGCTGTCACTGTACAAACAGGTCCATTCAGCGGACAAAGTTTTTGAGTCGACTATTCCGTCAGCTGTTCAAAAGCATTTTCGCTTGTGTCGCTCTCAGATTTTGTAAACAAATCAGTCTCTACCGCATATTTTGGTCGACGTTTTGTTTCTTGATATATTTTCCCAATATACTCACCAAGCACACCAATCGCCAGCAGTTGAACACCCCCAAAGAAACAGATAACGACCATAATTGAGCTCCAACCTGACACCGGGAACCCGAGCAATCGGCTCCCAACCACATACAATCCAATTCCGAAGCTGACTACAACCGATATCAGTCCCAGTAAATGAACAAAACGAATCGGCACAACACTAAATGAAGTAATCCCATTCAGTGCAAATAGAAGCATCTTTTTCAGCGGATACTTACTCTCCCCCGCCGCGCGCCTCTTCCGGTCATAGGTCACGGCAACTGAAGGAAACCCAATCATCGGAATAACGCCTCTCAGAAACAGATTCGACTCCCGGTACTTGAGAAGCTCATATAGCGCACGCTGACTCATTAGCCGGAAATCTGCATGGTTAGGAATCATATCCACCCCTAGCCGCTTCATTAATCCGTAAAAACCCAATGCCGTTTTTCTTTTAAAAAAGGTATCAGCATCGCGCTTATCGCGAACACCATAAACAATGTCATATCCTTGTAAAAATTGATCAACAAAAGTGAGTATCACTGAAACATCATCTTGCAAGTCTGCATCAATTGAAATGATACAATCTGATACCGGTGTCGCAATTTCCAGTCCTGCATAGAGCGCATTCTGATGACCAACATTATGCGCTAGCTTGAGTCCTCTAATCAATACATTGGCTTTACTCTCAGCATGAATGAGCGCCCAAGTCCCGTCATTACTACCGTCATCAATGAAAAGGATGGTGCTTTTATCAGAAACTTTCGTTGCATCAATCAGTTGCTTTAGAATCGTAGATAGTTCGGCGACTGCGCGCTGAAAGACAGCCTCTTCGTTATAACAGGGGACTACTATTGTTAACTTCGGAGCCATTGTATCTCCCTTTCCGGGTTCGCTGCGATGGTCTTTGACGAATCCTTACGATCAATGCCTGTCATGCTGTTTACCGGTAAGGATTAGCATGTTCATTTATAAACATTCTCAGCACCTTGCTCAGTCATGAACCAGTCCATTTTATAGTTTTCCCCAACTATTCAAGAATTCATGTAGCAACGAGAGATACAATTCTGGATGTAATAGCATTCTTTGTAAATCGTGCTAATGGCTCTCACCTATCTATTGCATTCATTCATCACCACAGCACATCATCCTTAGCGAATGATGAGGCAGCGATTCGATTGATAAGGAACATGCAAATGAACTTCTCGGCATGACCACTTCCCCTGAAAAATGCAAATAGGAAAAAGCCAAGTAACGCCTTTCTTTGAAAGGTGACTTGACTTCTCCGTTGACGATCGTGGATAGCTAGCTGCAACAACAACCGTTCGCACTCTCAGTTATTCATTTCACTCGGCACGCCTTGCGGGGGAGGGGCCAAATGAGCAATGCATTCACATACAAAATTCTTTTAGTAGCTTCCTGTATTCACCTTGCTTGGTCTAGATACTGGTGCAGTGAGTGGTTTACCTGTTTCATCAAGGATTTCTTTACTGCCATCCACTGTTACAGCAACTGAACTGATGCCTGCTTGTTCGGTCAGCGAAAGAACCAATGCATCCATTAATTCAGATGAGATACTTTTTTGTTCTCCATCTATATTCAGCACATTTGCGTTGAAATTGAGTGAAGCAACACCGTTTTGAATCACCGGCTGATCAACGAGTGCCACATCTGACATGAAATCAGATGACAGATTAGAACCTGCTTTTGGTCCATTCACAAGTTCCTGTACAATCGTGGCAACACCATTTGCCTCTGCATTTGATACGCGTCTTGTCACTGGTACAAGGTAGTTCAAATCCTTTTCTGACTTAACAAAATATAAAGTCACCTGATGAGAATTCATCACGTCAGCTAGCTGCGTTCCCTCAATATTAATGCCGATTTCTCGTGTAAGACGACTAGATACTTGTGTTTTATCCACAGGCATTTCACTGAGTGGTTTGCCTTCAACCTTAATGGCTACTTCTTTCACTGAGTCAAATTGTGTGAGTGTCCAGACAATAGATTGTAGAATTCTCTTTTCATTTTTTGCTTCATATTGTGTAAACTCTTGCGAAAAATCAACCGTTGCAACACCATCTTGGACATCCATGCTCTTCACAACAGTTTCTGCTGGTAACACGGCCTGAAAACCATTCGGTAAGTATTCCGTGACTGGACCCTCTTGAACGAGGTACTCAAGTGCTTGCTTTGCAACACTAGATGTCTCAGGCAGCATCACCGTCGTTGGTACGACATAGCCTTTCTTATCCACTAGGAAAAGCTGTGTTGAGATTTTGCCAACCGCGTCAGCTACTTGCTGAACTTTATCCGTAGTAGCTTTTTCAAAAACCACTTTAGGCGGGTCAATCTTTTCTTTCGCTGTATCTACTCCGCAGCCAGTTAATCCACCTAATAGTGCCAAGGTTAGACCCGAGGCGACACCGATTGTTTTCAATGACATCTAACTTCCTCCTAAAAATTATTCCATACTTCATCTTTATGAGGCTTGGTCCTATTTATGACAGCTTGGTCACCCAAAAGAAAAAATGTCAGCACAAATTGAAACAATACGCTGACATTTCTATAGGTGTACCTCGGTTGATCACAAATCAATTCTCCTCCCCCAGTATCACTTTCTCAACATGATCAATACGGATATCAAGCCATTCCTGTGCGATCTGCTTGAACATCGTTTTCGATCCTGTAGTAAAAAACTGATGCGGTACTGTTTCGGTGTACTCATTCAATAACTTTTGGTGATGTAAAATTGTACTTGCTTCACTAGCAGCCTCATCGCCGGAGGAAATAATCTGAATTCGCCCGCCTAGTACTGTACGAATATTCTCAATCAGCAATGGATAATGCGTACACCCAAGGACAAGCGTATCAATATTGGCCGCTTTCAGTGGAGCTAACGTTTCACGGATAATCTTGTATGCTGTCAAACTGGACCGCTCTCCGCTTTCCACTAGCGGCACAAATTTAGGGCAAGCAAGACCTGTCACTTGAACTTGTGGATGAATAGATGTAAGTGCCGCTTCATAAGCACCACTCTCAATCGTGCCAACAGTCCCAATAACGCCAACTGACATCTTCTTTGTTGCCTTGATAGCCGCACGTGCACCAGGGTTGATCACACCAAGGACAGGAATATCGAGCGCATCACGAATCTCATCTAGTGCAGCAGCAGTTGCTGTATTACAAGCGATGATTAACATTTTGATATTTTGTCTCAGTAAAAACTCCGTCATTTCCCATGTGAATTTCTTGACCTCAGCCATAGGCCGCGGTCCGTAAGGGCACCGGGCATTATCGCCAACATACATAATCTGCTCATTGGGCAATTGTCGAATCATCTCTTTTGCAACTGTCAGCCCACCAACCCCCGAATCAAGGAGACCAATCGGGTTTCTTGTCTCATTCATTTCCATCAACCATTCATCATTTATAGTGTAATCCGCATCTATCATCGTTTATTTACCTATTTTCTACTACTTAGCAGCGAACCAGTGTCGTACCGTCGAGCCACTAAAACCATTTGATCATCAGCCTACTCCTGTTCATGTAACTGCTTCATTAGGTCAGGTACAATATTTTTCGGAATTCCCGCTTCAATAAACGCTTCCTCTGAGGCTTCACGCATTTTTTTGATTGAGCCAAAGTGCTTTAGTAGTAATTTCTTTCGCTTTGCCCCAATACCTGTAATCCGGTCTAGCGTCGACGAGAAAGACGTCTTTGAACGCGTCTGGCGATGGAAGGTAATCGCAAACCGGTGAACTTCATCCTGTATCCGCTGCAGCAAATAGAATTCCTGGCTGTTCCGCTCGAGCTGAACAATCCCTAGTGGATTGCCAAATAAAAGCTGAGACGTGCGATGTTTATCATCTTTGACAAGTCCAGCTATCGGCACAAACAAGTTCAATTCATCCTCTAACACTTCACGAACGACTTCAATATGCCCTTTCCCGCCATCAACTAGAATCAGGTCCGGGAGAGGTAATTGTTCTTTTAACACACGTGTATAACGGCGCCTGACAACCTCGCGCATCGAATTGTAATCATCGGGACCCACAACCGTTTTGATTTTAAATTTCCGGTATTCTTTCTTCTCTGGTTTACCATCAATGAACACAACGAGGGCCGATACAGGATCAACGCCTTGAATATTGGAATTATCAAACGCCTCAATCCGGCGCGGTCTGTGGATATTGAGCTTTTCTCCAAGGTTGTCAATCGCATGTACTGTCCGGGCTGCATCACGCTCGACCAATGAAAATTTCTCACTGAGTGAAATCTCAGCATTCTTCACTGCGAGTTGTACAAGATTGCTTTTGGCACCACGTTCTGGCTGATGGATTTTCACACCTAACAACCCACCCGCAAGTTCTGAATCAATATCCCCCGGTAGCAGAATTTCCTTTGGCTTGAAATTTTGTGGTTGTGAATAAAATAGTCCTAGGAACGTCAGAATTTCCTCCACAGGCTCGTTATAAATCGGGAAAATCGATGCTTGTCGTTCAATTAGCTTTCCTTGCCGGATGAAAAATACCTGAACGCACATCCACCCTTTGTCATAAGCGTAACCGAAGACATCACGGTCAACCATATCATTTAGCGAAATTCGTTGTTTTTCCATTGTCGCATCAATCGCAGCTAACTGATCTCGATATTCCTTAGCAATTTCAAAATCAAGTCGCTCCGCAGCAGCATGCATTTTATCAGTAATCAACGTCTTGATTTCCTTGACATTGCCATTGAGGAAACTGACAACGCTATCAGACATTTCTTTGTACGTCTCCTCGGAAACCTCTTTTTCACAAGGCCCTAGACATTGACCTATATGGTAATAAAGGCACAATTTCTTCGGAATCACATCGCATTTACGAAATGGATAAATCCGGTCAAGCAAACGGACAGTCTCGTTCGCTGCCATCACGTTTGGGTAGGGACCAAAGTATTTCGCCTTATCCTGTTTAACATCACGCGTCGTTGACAAAATCGGATGACGCTCATTAGAAATTTTGATAAATGGATAACTCTTATCATCTTTGAGCCTGATATTATACTTAGGATAGTATTTCTGAATCAAATTCATCTCGAGAATTAGCGCTTCCATGTTTGATGAAGTCACGATATATTCAAAATCCACAATGTCCGCTACTAAATTCATCGTCTTAATATCATGTGCACCTGAGAAGTATGAGCGAACACGATTTTTCAGCACTTTGGCCTTCCCAACATATATAACAGTTCCTTGCTGATCCTTCATCAGATAGCAGCCTGGATTATCTGGTAATAGCGCCAGTTTATTTTTTATCACATCATTCATTGTTTTACACCTCAAAAAAAATCCTCTGCTTCTATCATAAACTATTTCAGCATAAGAATTCACCCTTTCATCCGAAAGAATTTTGCATTTTCAGCTAAAGCTTCCTTACAAACAAGTCAAATCGCTGCATCCATTTATTTCAGCCATCAAAAAACGCTTCTTCATTTAAACTTAGACATAAAATTACCCCATAAATTGTCAGATTGTACACTAACATTTATGGGGCTGTTCAACCATTGAGAAGTATGATTGACTCAATATGCGTTGTTCTCAATGACTGCTTCGTTTAGTTTGAAGACGACTAGTTGTTTTGCATGTTGTTTTCAATCAACTCGACAAGCGCTTCTTTTGGTTTGAAACCAACTGATTTCTCTGCAACAACACCATCTTTGAATACGATTAGTGTTGGGATGCTTTGAACGCCATATTTTTCAGAAATTGCGTTTTCTTCCTCAACGTTGATCTTCACGATTTGCACTTTCCCGGCCATCTCAACATCTAACTCTTCAAGAACCGGTGCAATCATTTTACAAGGTCCGCACCAAGGTGCCCAGAAATCGACAAGGACCAAACCTTCTTTAATATCGTCTGCAAATGTTGCATCAGTAGCATTCTTTATTGCCATGTAAATAACCTCCTTTACTCATACAATTAACGACGAGCTTGCCATACTATATCAACAGCATCATTTTTGCTAGCCTTTTCAGCAGGATAAGGGGCAACAACACTGTCATTAATTAGATAAGAGTATAGCACTATTCACAAATCAATGCCACTCTTTTGATAAATCTTCTTTGATAAAAAACCTCACAGCTTTTCCGGTCTCAGCATTTGATCCCTGAAAGCCGTAGTCAGCATTGGCACAACATCAAAAAGGTCTCCTACAATGCCATAATCTGCCACTTGAAAAATGGGCGCTTCTGGATCTTTATTGATGGCAACAATCACGTTTGAACTAGACATCCCTGCCAAATGCTGAATCGCACCTGAAATTCCGCAAGCAATATACAAATCAGGTGTTACCACTTTTCCTGTTTGGCCAATTTGGAGCGCATAATCACAATATTCCGCATCACAAGCACCCCTGGATGCCCCGACAGCACCGCCAAGCGCATCTGCTAATTCACTTAGAATCGCAAATCCTTCTGCACTTTTGACCCCACGCCCGCCGGAAACGATGACCTTTGCCTCTGTTAAATCAACCGATTTCTGCACACCAGCAACAATTTCAGCAATCGTCACCGAAAGCGCTGGCACCTCGAATGGTTGCTCTGTGATTTCACCAGACCGGTCTTGCAACAGGACACATTCAAAATTATTGGCACGGATTGTAACCATTCCAAGGCTGCCGATAAACTTCTTTTGCTCGAACGCCTTACCAGCAAAAACCGGACGCACATAAATTGTTTCACCTGTAGCTGTTTGTTCAATCCGAATACAATCTGAAATAAGCCCACAATCAAGTGCTACCGCCAAGCGCGGGGCTAGATCACGCCCCAAACTAGTATGACCAAGTACAATGAGACTCGGGGATTCAGTGCGAGAAATCGCTTCTAGAACCGGTAGATAAGCCTCGACTTGCTGGTCACTTGCAAGAGCGAAAATGACACGATCAGCACCTGCACGAATCAATTGCTGCCCAACTTTATCATCTTTCACACCCATGACAACGCTGACAACGAGTGCCCCTTGAACAGCCTGTTTCGCGGCGGTAATGGCTTCGAGTGCCACATTTCGTAGCACGCCATCTTTTAATTCAGCAAACGTCAGTACTTTTTGCGACATAGATCACACCTGCCCTTTCACTAAATCCACTAATTGACTCACCTGTTCACTCAGCGAACCGGTCAGTATTTTGACTGGCTGTTTCTTCTCTGGTAAAAAGATCCCGGCAGTTACGACGCTACCCGTGCCTGCTCGGCAAAGTTCCAGCGCACTGACCGTCGTAAGTGGTTTCTTCTTTGCTTTCATGATGCCTTGTAGCGACGGATAGCGCGGCTCATTGAGTCCCTGCTGGCACGTCACGAGAAGCGGCAACCTTGCCTCGAGCACTTCACTACTCCCCTCGACATCTCTTGTCAGCCTTGCGCCTCCATCAATTACTTCAAGTCCTGTTACAGCTGTCACACAAGGAATTTGTAGCGTTTGTGCAATTCGCGGACCAACTTGTCCACTGCCACTATCAATTGACGCGTTACCTACCAGTATGATATCAGGTACACTGACATTTAAATAGTTGGCCAGAACCTTTGCTGTTACCGCTGAATCGCTCAGTTCAATGCCTGTAGCATCAATTAATACTGCCCCATCTGCGCCCATCGCAAGTGCTAACCGCAGCTCCTTTTCAGCCTGACTCGTTGCAAGGCAAACCACCGTTACCGTACCGCCATGTGTCGTGCGTAAGCACAAAGCTTCTTCTATCGCAAACTCATCATAAGGATTAATCACAAAAGTAGCATCCTCAGTGCTTACCTGTCCATCTACTAGCTGGATGCGTTCCTCAGCATCAAACGTCCGCTTCATCAATACAACAATATTCACAGAACACCCTCCTCGGTCCTTGCCTATTTAAAAATATGTATGAGCCAGAGAGATCATGCTTATTCTTCATCCTGTAGCAATGCGGTGACATCTTCCGGATATCTCTGGTCTACCAATGGATACGCTATTCCATCCATACCAGAGCATTGTATACTCCATCCGTTCTACAATAGTACTATTATAGAACCTTTAAATCTCCAAATACAGAAGCCGATAATACATTGATTGTCCCTTAAACAACAAGTAGAAAACGCCAGCTCAGCCTACATTTTCCCGCAAAAAAAGAAGCAAATAACGACAATCGTTACTTACCTCTTTTGTACACTATTCAATTAAACGAAACGAATTATCCAAGTTTAGCTTTTGCTTGCTCAGCAATGACAGTAAATCCAGCTGGATCAGAAATAGCGATATCAGCAAGCATCTTACGATTGACATCAATACCAGCTAGTTTCAATCCATGCATCATTCTGCTATATGAAAGACCATTCAAACGAGCAGCCGCATTGATACGAGCGATCCATAATTTACGGAAATCGCGCTTCTTTTGACGACGGTCACGATAAGCATACATCAATGACTTCATTACTTGTTGATTGGCAACCTTGTATAATCTGTGCTTCGATCCAAAATAACCTTTTGCTAATTTTAAAACTTTTTTACGACGTCTGCGAGAGACTGTTCCGCCTTTTACACGTGGCATTGGTTTCAACTCCTATTAGTATGTGCATAAACAACAGTAGAATGACGACTCCCTGAGGCGGATGCTTAATCCGGCCCATCTGAAATGTCAATCCATCTCTTCATTGTTTTGCCTGATTCGATTAAATATTAGATATAAGTGATCATTTGGCGTACACGTTTGTAATCGCCAGCACTAACCATTTGTCCCTTACGAAGGTGACGCTTTTGCTTTGTAGATTTATGAGCGAACATGTGGCTTCCGAAAGCAGTATCTCTTTTCAGACCGCCAGATCCAGTTCTTTTTACACGCTTTGCAGCGCCTCTATGCGTTTTCATTTTTGGCATTTGAATTTCCTCCTGTAATCACTGTAACACTCGAATAAGTTTGCAGAATCTTTGAGATTCTTATTTCTCCACTCTTGGTGCCAGAATCAAAAACATGCTCCGGCCATCCATACGTGGATGAGATTCAATCGTTGATACTTCTTTAGCAAGCAGTGCAAAGCGATCTAATACGCGTTGACCAATCTCTTTATGGGTGATTGCTCTTCCTTTGAAACGAATACTGGCTTTGACTTTGTCACCTTTTTCAAGGAACTTAATCGCATTGCGTAGTTTCGTATCAAAGTCATGATCGTTGATCGTAGGACTGAGGCGAACTTCTTTCATCGTAATGACTTTCTGGTTCTTTCTCGATTCCTTATCTTTCTTCTGCTACTCAAATTTAAATTTACCGTAGTCCATAATTTTGGCTACTGGGGGATTAGCAGCTGGTGCTACAAGCACTAGGTCTAAATTCGCTTTTTCTGCAATTTCAAGCGCTTCAGCACGGCTTATGATTCCGAGCTGTTCTTGATTTTGTCCAACAACTCTGAGTTCTCGGGCGCGAATACCTTCGTTAATAATAGCTGCATCTTGTTTGCTAATGTTCATCCACCTCCATTTAGTTTGAAGCCTTTATGTGATTATCCGATCAAGTGTTTATTTACCCATAAAAAATACGACTGCCTACTGGCACCCGCTATCGTTGATTACATATCCAACTTCCTATGGACCATTTAACTGCTTAGATAGCGTTATCAGGTGAGAAGCGGGCGCTTCTACTTGTAAAAGGATTTATTCACTAGGTATTACTATAACATATTGGCTCGCTTTCGTCAATTTTTTAGGTAACAAAAATGTGCAAGCAGCAATTGATCTGTAACCTAGGCACCTATTTTCGGCATCATTTCTGGCAAGAGGATGATCCCCCAATATACCCTGCGATGCTTGCTGTTTGCTGTTTGCTGTTTCAGGTCGATCAAGATTACACACGTTGAGAATTAAAATAATTCCATGGTGGTATCCATTCAAGTTTGACAAAGGAGCTCATCTACTCAGCACACTTTCATTTTTTGGCAGTTACTATATTACTTTTATTGACTAGCACATTTCTAAAGCATCCGCATAGCCAATCACCGGAAACATAGGCAACCCCACTATAACTAGGAACCTGCCGGTGACTAAGTAAATCGGTTCACTAGCCAGAAGTATTGTAAATACGGTCATCATTTATGCTGCGTTTACTGCATCGCAAGCGCGCGAGTAAATTACTTGTAATCCCTACAATCTAAATTTTACAAACCGTAAAGATTACAGACGGATTCATCTATTACCTAAATATCTACAACAGCATTAGTCATTTCCTCAGGGGCTCGGAACCTGTATTCATGTCTGTCATGCAAAGGGGAGATAGAGTCCCCCCACGAGACATCATTACTAGCCAAACGCAACCGCCTTACTACGGGAGTTCATGCATAGACTCTTCCTCAGTGTCTTTCTGCCCGAAGTGAACTTTGGCGTGGAGTATCACAACACGTAGCACCGCCAAAATTGGCACTGAAAAGACTAGCCCAAGCAGTCCGCCAATTTCTTCCCCCAGCACAAGTGCAATCATAATCACTAAAGGATGCATATGGAGACTCTTTCCCATAATGACCGGCGCCAAAAGGTTACCTTCTACAATTTGCAGAACGATAATCGTAATCAGCACCTTTATCACCATCGCCTTTGAGATTGTTACCGCTATCAGAAGCGCCGGGATCGCACCAATGATCGGTCCAAATGTTGGAATAATATTGGTGATACCAATAATCACGCTGAGTAGTAAAGAATACTTCATCCGGAAAAAAAGCAGTATGATATAAGTCAGCACACCGATGAACACACTGAGCAATAACAGTCCACGAATGTAACTGCCAAGCGAGCGGTCCAAATCCCTCATAAACTGGCTACCACTCGCTTTCCATCTATTTGGTGTACTATTGTAAAAGAACGCCTTGATTTTCTCATAGTCGCGCAATATGTAAAATGTCACAAATGGAATGATTGTTAGCATTATCAAAAAACCAGGGAAGTTTGCAAGTCCCTTGCCGTAGTGTTCAACTTGCCTTACCATGCGGGCTTCTACATAGTTCATCATGTCTTCCACCTTGTCATCTAGTCCAAATGGTAATTGTGATGTTTGTTTCTCAAACCGGGCAAACAGATGACGATAATCATTGATCAAATCAGGTGAACCCGTAGCAAACGCCTTGACCTGCTCAAACAGTAGTGGTACCCCTTTATAAATAGTGAGTCCAATCACACCAAAGAAAACAATATAAATCAAACTAATCGCCATCCACTTCTTCAGTCCCTGTTTTTCTAAAAACAGCAGTAGCGGATAAAGAAGGTAACTAATGAAAACAGCAACCAGAAACGGAATGGACGAAAATAAAATCAAATGGAGTAGCTGTAGCCACACTGGTCTGAGTAAGAAAATAATATAGAGCAAGGCACTCGTTAACAACAAAATCCCAATTCGATAAAGCCATTTTAAGTCGATATTCATCCTCTTCACCACTCATCCACAAATAACAGTAACCCCGCCCTATTTTGGAACCGCATATGCCTGAAAAGTCAATCTTATTCATTCCAGACACAGCTTCAAGTTTAAATAAAGGTTTGGGTGCTCTATCTATTGTTTGCTTTAGGCTAGTGAACTATTCGGGGAAGAAAACAAAAAAAGAACCTATCGGTCCCAAATTCAGGCATGGTACATATTCTTTGTGATAGATGTAAGCGCCGCCACCAGAACCTAGAGGTCCAGAGATGAACATCGTTAATATCCTGTACGCTGTCTGTCATGATTGACAAGATTCTTTTTCACATAAGCTTGTTCAATATCCTCAAAAGAAAAGCCGAGTAGAAAACCTAATTGTAGATACTGGTTCAGCAATTGGCTATAACCCTCAGCATTAGTCTCCTGACAAAATGCCAAAGCTGATTGATACATCTGAATAAAACAAGTTGTACAATTTGTCTCAATCCCTTTCTCAAACATGATTGGTGTATCGTCCTCATCCATGCCGAGTGTAATGCCTAGAGAAAGAATAAAATGTAACCCATCCGCAAACTCGTCAAGAATTAGTTCCCTTGCAGATGGTCCTTTTTGACTCCAAAATTTAAAACACCTTGTTTCATTTGCAAGCTCACCGAGCTCCACTAAAAGTGCCAATGATTTTTTCTCTATCAACTCTTGTATTGGCATTGCCTTAGTAGACTGGATGCGGTTATCTAGTTCTCTCTGCATTTGAATCAATTTACCCAAATTAAACATCACTAGTTCGCCCTCTTCCACTAACGGATAATCGTTTCTTACTATTAATTACCAAACTGACTTTTTTCCTTGCAAAGTCGCATAAAGGGATAGCCGAAAATTAAAGCAATAACTGTATTGAACAACAAAGTTGGACCCAAACGGTATAGGAGAAAATCTGGTAATGTGACATGAATCTGTCCAAGAATCATGTATTCAAGGTAAACCAATATCTCAACGACGACAATCGCGCCAATCGCGACAGTATTGACAATCATCACTTGCTGACTGTCTGCTGCATCCTTAATCAGTAAAGAGCCATAGACGACAACTGGCAAAATGACTGCATAAATACCAATTATCCCTGCATTAGAAATATCGAAAATGAGACCAAATAGCAACGCATAAATCAGACTAATCCACTTGTCACTGAACCAGGCGATATATATCAGATAAATCACTAGAATATGTAGCACAAATACCCACTGCCCACTGTTTAGGTTTGTCACCGTCACATTGGCATATACACCTTCACTCACTAACAATACGATACCGAGGATAAATAAAAGCGCATCCTTCATAGGTCACCCTCAGCATCATCAATACTTGCAGTATCGGGTCTTTTGACAACTTTGACATAACCGAAATCATTCAAGTCAGCATACGGCTCCACTTCAGCCACTTTAGAAAGACCATATTGATCGAGCTCCACGTTTGTCACTTTGCCAATCAGTAGTCCTGATGGAAACACAGTACCCAGCCCTGAGGAAATGACATTTGATCCAACTTTAATGTCTTCATTCAGATTAACGCTGAGCTGAAGTGTCCCCGTCTCTTCATCGTACCCCTGAATAACGCCATAGACTGGTGTATCACCCTGTACCTCTGCTGAAATACGATTGGTTGAATCAAGACTAGTAATCAACTGAACAGTCGATGAAAAATTATTGGTCGTTTTCACTTTACCAATTAGACCATCGGACGTTATCACAGCCATATTCGCTTCAATACCACTGTTGTCTCCTTTATCAATCGTGACGTATTCATGCCACATATCCGAGGAACGACCTATCACCTTAGCACTAATATATTCAACATCACCGCTACCTTCTAAGTCATTGAGCGCTTTGAGCTCCTCGTTCTCTTTTTCTAGTTCATACACCTGAGTTTCTAATGCAACCTGAGAGTCGAGCTCTTTCTTCAACTTCTCGTTCTCTACCAGCGCATTTTGCACACTATCAATATGATCAAAAACCCCTGTGACAAAGTTCACTGGCTTATCAATCACCATTTGCACAAAGTTTGTCGTATCTTTAACAAATTTCTCAGGCCATGTTAAATTAACCCTATCTCGCACTGTATAACCCACAACAACAACGACTAGGATAATTGTAATTAAAATCGTAATTAATTTTTTATTTAAGAAAAACTGTGGCATGTTCTTTTTCCTCTGCTTCTTTACAATATACTTGTTGCGATAAGTGTATGCTGGTCAGGTGCTTCGGACCAAGCATCATAAATGTTTCCGAAGAACCTCACCACCCCACGCCTACTATTTCTATTGTAAACGAAAACGACTCACTTTTTATTCGTTTTTTATAAAAAACGAAACTTCTTATTTGATGATAAAAACTACTTTTGACTACCAAAATCGCTGATAGCGATACAAATGGAGTGCAGTAATCTAAAGTGATCAGAAGTCTCGTATCGGTCTTCGATTACTGAGCATCAATCTCACGTCTATCGTGATGCCCGCACCACTTCTGTATGGGAAAATCTGTCCTCGCATTTGTTTCCCGAAGAGTAGAAATGTGAGGACCACATCCAGATCCGCCTGCCTAGATCCCTGACAGCGGATGAGTGCCCGTCTTTATGTAGAATGTACATACATCTTGCCTGAAGCTTTGTTTACTATGCTACTAGGCATTTTATTTTTGATTATTAAGCCAATAAGTCTGTTTTCTAGTTTACATATGACTTTACTTGACTAATATTTTCAAGTGCGAGTCCTGTCCCAATCGCTACGCAATCGAGTGGGTTCTCAGCAACAGATACAGGAATCCGCGTTTCTTCACTAATCACTCGGTCAAGATTCTTCAGCAATGCACCACCACCAGTTAAAACAATTCCCCGGTTAATGATATCCGCTGCGAGCTCTGGCGGTGTTCGTTCAAGATTCAGTTTAACGACCTCAATGATGGCTTGTACGGTCTCTCTCAGTGCCAGTCCGATTTCTTCAGCAGTAATGACGATTGTCTTCGGTAAACCAGTAAGGAGGTCACGACCTTTGATTTCCATTTTCTCATTTGGATCACCCTCGCTTGCGATGGCAATTCTAAATTTAATTTCCTCGGAGGTCCGTTCACCAATCATCAGATTGAATTTCTTGCGGATAAAGTGTGTAATCGCTTCGTCCATCTTGTCTCCTGCTACACGAATTGATTGAGAAGTAACAATCCCACCAAAAGAGATGACAGCAACTTCTGTTGTTCCACCACCAATATCAACAACCATGTTGCCAGTAGCCTCCCACACAGGCAGTCCCGCACCAATTGCAGCTGCAAATGGCTCTTCTATTGTCACAGCTGATGCCGCTCCAGCAAGCCGGGTAGCATCTTCAACTGCTCTCTGCTCAACAGAAGTAACGCCGGACGGAATACACACCATTACGTTGGGCTTTCTTGATAGAACCCCCCCACTTTTCTGTGCCTGATTTAGATAATGCTTCATCATCTGAACGGTTGTCTCAAAGTCAGCAATTACACCATCTTTCATCGGTCTTGATGCAACGACACTGCCAGGTGTCCGGCCAAGCATATTACGTGCGTCACTACCAACAGCAACAATTTCCTTCGTATCTCGATGATAAGCAACAACAGATGGTTCTCGGACGATAATCCCTTTTCCTCTTGCATAGACAATCGTATTCGCAGTGCCTAAATCAATTCCTAACTCTCTTGCACCCATTCCAAACATGCCATCACCTTTTCTTCATTTATCATTCAACTCATTTTCTGAAAAAAACAGATTCCATTTATTATTATGAACAAATATTCCCTTTTCAAAATCAATTTGGTGATTTTTTTATCTCAAGTTCACCCATTAACGAACGACTTGCCTTGTCTAAAGCACACTCGCCCCTCAAAATCGGCACAAATACCGAAATACGCTACCACAATAAAATAAGTTGACAATATTCATTGAGCAACTTATTGCAGGGCTATTATCTTATTATATACCAACCTTATCACTACACAAAGAGAAATTTAAAATAATTTTATAAGAAATGTACCCTCATTTGACAAATAGATATTTTTTCGGCAATGTTTTCATCAAAATAACCATCGCAATAGAGCAAAGGACAACACTTGGTCCGATATAGCCAATGTTGTATAGGGCCATATACTGCCAAACTGGCATCCCCTCGGGAACAAACTCGGAGAAGAATAAGAACCCGGATAGGATATGAGAGCCAAGGCGTAGCCCTGATGCCGCCACGATAGACAGAATCGTCACCCAGACCCACTTCTGATTATCCTCCAGCATCAGTGCTTTGATTCTACCAGCAAAAACCCCAGCAATCCCTAGTACGCTAAATGCGACAATGTAATCAAGCAATGCTTGAAGTAGACTATAGGCAGGCTCGCCACTAGCTAACTGTAGCGCACCAAACAAGGCACCGGTCACGCAACCCGCTTTCGTTCCCCAACGGTACGCAATCATAAAAACAGGAACCATTGCAATCGAAATGGTTCCACCCTGCGGCCAGAATTTCAGAGGTAGTGCAATCTTAGCAAAAGTCTCCAGTATCATTGCAAATGATGTGAAAATGGCAATCTCAGTTAAAAGCAGTGTTTTTTGATTTCTCATTACGCTTCTCTCCTTTTTCTCAGGTGAGAACATAACCTTTTCTAGTATTTTATACTAAAAAAACAACGCGCTATAGAAAATGGTCACGTTGCCCTCAAAGTTCGGTCACATTCCTACGCTTGTACTAACAAACAGGTTCAAAGGGTCAGAGCATCCGCTCACTCTCAGCCTAAATTCTAGGCTCCCCTTGTGCACTATTTAATTGTATGAGACCAGTTTAGCTGGTTTAGGATACGAATGCAAATGATAACCACTGACAGATTGATGCTTCGGTAGAGCCACTTTCCGTTGCGATACCTACGCTACATTGCCGTGACCTGATAGACTTTAACAGTGCTGAAACGGAATCTAGCAACCTAACAGAACCGAAGTCCGGTGCCCCATCATACTTTCTCACTTATTTAGAGCGACCTAAATCAACAGACAATTATGCCGGTAATTCAAGAATCTGGGGAAGCTAGTCCCCATTCAGTTTAGCACCCACGTCAAATGTTTTCTCTGGCATACTATGCGAACCACGTGCGGTCACGTGGGCAATCACATGGTACTGTCCAACTTCCGTGAATGTTTTCTGCAAATTGTAGTGACCATTTACAGCAGAATTCACATCAACTTCAATTTTCTCATGTTTTTCTAGCGGCTTGTCATTCTTCCAGATTTCAAACACCACTTTATTAGCATCATTCACACCTTTTCCAGCTTGTGAAACAACCGCCTGAAAAGTAACTGCCTCATTGGCATTGATGACTTCTTGGTCCCAGCTGAGCTTCACATCAATTAGTCCGTTCTCACGCATATTCATGTCACCCATACCGTGCACCACAGGACTACAAGCTGTCATCAATATTACTGTAGACAGTAAAAGAACGATCTTCTTCATAATCTCCACCTCGATTACCCTCAGTTAAAAATTCAACCTCAGTGTACTAGAATAATGAAAAAAACCGTACTTATTTGCTTGATTTAGGGGGTATTCAAACAAAATGTCAAAAAAAAAACCAATAGCTCATCAGCTTTCAGAGGCTAGACAACCTAGTGGTGCAAATAAACGACTACATCGCTTTTCGTTCAAGTTTAATTCCAAAAGGTGCATACCCCAGTATTTCTCCCTCAATTTCACTGATCTGTTTCTTTGATTTACGACCAAACCAGTCATGAAGTAGTAATTCCAACCCCACCCATGCAAGCGAGAAAAAGTTTGCATAGTGTTTATTGACTTCCCACTTCAGCTCATTCTTTCCGCAAATACTGTGGCGGTTAATATCCTTAATATCTTCGCGAATGCGTTCCATTTCAGCTGTTTGCTCACTCTCAGGGAGTGACATCATATGGTCAATTTGCGCGATATATTTCTGCGATTCTGCAATTTTCTCTTTCACATCTTCATGCACATCACTGGTAATTAACCCATGCTTCAATTTAAAATCATTTAGCTTAGCGGCAGAATCATAGGTTGAAGCAACAATTTCATCACGGTTCATTGATGTTGTCTCATAACTGAGCATATACTTCCATGATGACGCAGTAATCGCCTTGCGATGATCCTCAAGATTGTGGCAAAACCTGCGGTAACCATATTTTTCCGGCTCTTCAAACCCTTTGCATCCAGGGTCAAGAAATGGCGCTAATGGTGCGACAAAATAAGAAATTTTCCGCGAATGATTACAAGCCAAATGAATCTCTTCAACAAAATCAATATTTTGCATGGCACTATCATATGTCTGATCAGGAATGCCTGTCATAAAGAACAGATCAATCTTTTTACAACCATGTTTCAACGCATTTTGCAACGTTTCAATCACCTTAGGATTTGTGCAATTCATCTTACCATTATGACGACGAATTTTCTCATCATGTGTTTCTAGCGTAATTTCGATGCTATAACCACTGCTCGGCAATGCTTCATTCATACGTTCATAGAAATGTTCTGGCACATACTGAAACAATTCAAATACAAGTTCATTTTTAATTTTATGCTGTTTCAATAAACGGAAGAAATCATCAACATATTGTTTGCCATTTTGGCGAAAATCGCCGAGAACAAATATCGGTGCGCGGCTCCAACGCTGAATAAAAAGAATATCCTCCACTAATTTCTCCGGAGAACGAACCGAAATACTTGGACGCTTACAATTGAGCTCTGCTGCTGAGCTCGAGCTACCACAAATAATACACTTATTCGTACAACCCTTCGCTGACAGTAATGCCGTATTCGGATACTGTAACCAGCCATTATAAGGAAGAGGATCGGTCAAACTCCAATACTTGAAAACAGATTTCACCGTATAGCGATAGTCAGGCACATCTACATCATTATAATGTTCTGGCACATAAGTAAGCGGATTATAAAACCTTTCGTCCCCACGCTTCCATGTTAGATTTGGAATCTCTGAGAAGTCAGTTGCGCCTTTACTAATCCGGTCCATCCACAATAGCATCAACTTCTCAGTAGAGTCCCCTCTCATCACAAAATCAATACAAGGATACGCAATCAAATCTTGATGATAATACGTTGAAGACAACCCACCAAAGACAATCGGGATATCTGGATGAATCTTCTTAACTACTTTTGCAAGTTCGATGCTGCCATGCGCATGAGGCATCCAGTGTAAGTCAATCCCGAACGCCTTCGTCTTAATCCCACGAATTTTTTCCTCAACATTAAATTCTTCATCCATTAGCATCCTGTTAGCAATGTTGAGTAACTTCACTTTAAAACCATACTTCTCGAGCATTCCAGCGATACTTGTTAAACCAATTGGGTACATCTCGAAAATTGGAGAAGATGGAACGACATCACTGATTGGACCAGAAAGCATGGCCGAATCACGGAAATCATACACGCTTGGTGCATGCAAAAGTACTAAATCATACGAAAAAACACCCATATCCAATTTCCACCTTACTATTTAAAATTCTGTTAAATATTTCACACTGTAACAGTATACATTGAAATAATGCCCAACACTTCTCTTTTTTGTGACGAAAATCCGAACAACTGAAAAGGTCAAAATTTTTTCGCTACGCATCAGGAAACATCTAGTGTCTACTTCTGGTAGTCGTGCCAATAGGCTAATTATCCTTACAACGTCAACGCCTAATCAAATACAAAGCTACTCATGCCATCTCATCATTTGGTGCACGAAAAACCTATTTATAAGCACACATATTTCCTTTCTCGTATAAAATAATTATCGAGTTTTCTTCATTGAGTAAAGGGGAATAGCAATGGCAAAAATAATTGTCTATAACAATCCAGCGAACACGATGGAAGTGTATTACCGTGGTGAGAATGATAGCATGCCTTATAACACAGGTCAGACACTCACGGTAGAAGAGTTCCGGGGGAGTAGCAATTCCAATGTCCTTTGGACAGATAGGAATTCAATGGAAACATGGAATGAATACAGTGATTTTTATGGACTTCCAATCCCATTCGGCTTTGCCTTTAAACGCATTTGGGAAGGCGGTCATGGGCAACAATCACAACATTACGCCGGAACTGCATTTGATACTGGGCAAGCATTACCACCAGCAGAACTTGAGATGTTAAGACAAGCAGCACATGATTTTGGCAAATGGTCATACGTCGAGCCTACTTCTATTTCCCCCACATGGGTACACACAGATAAGCGCTTCGGCACCCCAGCCTGCTCTGCTGGCTATCCAGAAGTAGCAACCGGATCAAGAGGCAATTATGTGTTGATTTTACAAGATGCGCTGAATGCGCTTGGTTTTGTCACTGGATCCCCAGACGGTATTTTCGGTAATAGTACTGCGACTGCGCTACGCGCATTCCAGCGAAGCCAAGGCATCCCTGAAAGCGGCGTCACAGACTGCGCTACATGGACTGCCATCGTTGACAATGTAGTGGGGATCGGCCGCACAAGTACCGTGATCGACTAGCCCCCTCCTCTTAGCTCAGGAACCCACTAGGTAGTCCCTGGGCTAAAGGAGAATCAGCAGCGCGCGCCAGTCCAGATGCGGTACAACCCGCTGACAAAAACAAGTATTGATTTGCAATCCACGCAACTATCGGCTATATTTAATACTTAATTGATGAATAACTCAATTATTGAAACAATTTTCAATACCGATAAAATCAGCGCTAAACTGCTATATACCTAACCTAAAGTGGATTTTTCAGGCATAAATCAGATCAATTAGAAAAAATTTTATTTATTTTTAACAAAAAATCTGGAAAATATAATATAATTAGTGATAAGTGTATCGAACTATCTACATAAATGAACTTGTGTAGTAGCGCTACACAGGGGTTTACACCCAAAAACAGGAGGTGATTCCTTGCCGCTGTAAAAAGCGGAACAAGGACTTTCATTGGACATAGGAAAAATTGTGTTTAGTTTTTTTCTGATCGGACTTACGGCATTTTTTGTTGCTGCTGAGTTTGCATTTATCAGATTACGGAGTACCAGAGTCGATCAATTGATTGAAGAGGGAAACAAGAAAGCATTAGCAGTAAAGAAGATTACTTCAAATATTGAAGTATACTTATCAACAGCACAACTCGGGATTACAATGAGTGCGCTTGCGCTCGGTTGGGTCGGGGAATCAAGTTTTGAAGTTGTATTAGAACCAATCTTTGAACTTGTATCGCTGCCAGAAAATGTCGAACATACTGCAACTGTTGCGTTTTCTTTTATCCTCGTCACACTGCTTACAGTGGTCATTGGCGAACTTGCTCCAAAAAACATTGCAATTCAAAAGGCAGAATCAATCGCATTTGCATTCGCAAGACCGCTGATACTGCTGAATCAAATTCTTTACCCAATCACATGGGTTTTGAACAAACTTGCGGCACTCATCATGAGACTATTTGGTCTCAAAGGAACATCGGAATCTGATGAAGCACCATCGGAAGAAGAACTGAGAATGATCGTTTCAGAAAGTTATAAAAGCGGTGAAATCAATCAATCTGAATTCAAGTATGTGAATAATATCTTTGAATTTGATAACCGGATTGCGAAAGAAATTATGGTTCCGCGAACCGAGATTGTAGCATTAGCGCGAAACTCTTCTGTCGACGACTGTCTAGTCACGATCAAAGAGGAAAATTTCACACGTTATCCAATTGTTGATGGAGACAAAGATCATATCATCGGGATGATCAATGTGAAAGAAGTATTAACTGACATTGTCTCTAAACAGAAAATCAGTGATCTCGACAAATTTATTCGACCAATTATTCGTGTCATCGACTCAATTCCAATTCACGACCTATTGCTTAAAATGCAAAAGGAACACATTCAAATGGCTATTCTAATGGATGAGTATGGCGGGACTTCTGGTCTTGTAACTGTCGAAGACATCATCGAAGAAATTGTTGGCGAAATTCGTGACGAATTTGATGTTGACGAAACGAATGAAATTGAACAGCTGAATGACAACACCTACGTAGTGGATGCCAAAGTATTGATTACAGAAATCAACGATCTCTTGGGAACAGAAATCCTCGAAGATGATATCGACACAATTGGTGGTTGGATTCTAACAGAAAACTACGATGCAACTGCGGGTGACATTATAGAATTTGAAAATTACCAATTCAAAATTTTGGAAATGGACGATCATCAAATCCGATTTATTGAAATTTCCCGAAACTAGATAAGTGTACGACCTGTCAGAAATGGCAGGTTTTTTTATTTACTGACTTTCCGCTCAGTTACGTCACTTTGACCCTACCCCTTCTTACAAGTGCACCATATAAAGGTTCTACACCCGTACACCGATTCTCGCGCGGCCTATGCGACTGTCTGGTTAATTCTGCATCATATGATCCTAGCTTATCAAAACCCTTTCAGTTTATTTGCATAAAAAACGAGACCAACTGGTCTCGTTTTTATGATTAATTTTCAGGTTTATATGTCTCCTCAAGTTTATCCATCCATAGACCTAGTACGATACCAATAATGCAAGTGAGGATACATACGAATCCACCGACACTGAGGTAATCAAAATTGGTAGGAATAATCATGATGGTTGACGCAAACACAACGCCAATAATGAAATGATAAAGACCCGCGTATGCCACTTTGAAAATGTAATTCACCAGTTTTGATAGTAACAGCACGATACCAATACCGCCAATGGCCATTGGAATAATCACAGACCAATCGCCGTTTTTAATGCCATCTGTCATTGGCTGGTACATGCCTAGGAAAACTAAAAAGTTAGATGGACTCAGACCCGGGATGATCATACCAAGTCCAAAAATCGCACCTGCAACAACCCAAGTAAAAAAATTTAACGGGATTGTTTGACCAATTAGTGACTGCTCTACAACCACTAGAAAGGTTGTTGCCGCAACTGCCGTAACGATTAAAATCATCGTATGCTTTGAGGTTTTCCCTTTTTTGCTTGCCTGCTTGAATAATGATGGCAGAATACCAATGATACAACCAATGAAAAACCAAATAATCTGTGTTTCTGCCTTTTCAAAGAAGTAACTGAGGGCGAATGATAGCAGGAAAACCCCGAGCACCCCGCCGATCCCCACCGGTAAAAAGTAGAAGAAGTTCTTTTTGAAATCCTTTGTAATGTTGGCGATAAAGGCAATCATTCGCTCATAAATCCCAAACACAGCTGCCAGAGCGCCACCACTCACGCCCGGTAAGATGGCACCTGTTCCAATAAACATGCCTTTGATAAACCTGAAAATCCAGTCAAATAAGTTCTTATCCTTCATATCAAACTCCTATGTATTTATTTACAAAGCTAGCTGTAGACGCTTTTGTCATCAAATTTTACTATGTAGATAAATTTGAAATAGCCAGACCATTATAACATACTCATAAAATAATTTGTCTGGATGACAGTTTAAAATTATATGCTCTACAGATTAATATCAGGTTAAATGTAGATTGACATCAATTGTATTCTTCATTACTTTACACAGTTCACTATCACAAGAAAAGAGCGGTAGAAAACCAGCATCATGGTCTCCACTGCTCTTCAAATTCCATCCAAAATCCCTTATATTTTTCCACACGAATATGCTAGCATAAAATTCTGATTGATGACCTCAATCTTTGTATGACCTATGATCAGCATGCTTTTTCACATGAGCTCCCCACTGCGCTGTCATCAAGTAATCGTCGTTCCTGAATAGTCCCATGAGATCAAACCCACAACGAAGAAGCATTTCTAGCCTTTTCGTAGAAATGCCTCTAGACGTTTGCCATTCACTCATTTCGGCTTCATAGCAGTTATTCATTTCTAGACGTCAACTTAAATCGCCAACAATTTTCGTACCATGTAATTGAACAGCACCTGTCAACTCAGCAACCATCGCACAGTTTTCGGCGGTGATACCACCACCCGGCATGATCACCAATCGGTCTGCTGCGTAGGTAACAAGTTCCTTTAGAACCGCTAGATTTTCGAGCGCCGAACCGCTCCCACCTTTTGTGAGAATTCGTACAATACCGATTTCACACAACACATCTATCGCTGCCTTTTTATCAACAATCTCGTCAAATGCCATATGAAACGTCACTGGTAAGGGGCTAGCTAGCTGAACAAGTTCTTTAGTCCGGACTATGTCAACCAAACCCGCTTCCGTCAAAATGCCGAGCACCACACCGGATCCACCGATTTGCTTGACCGTTTCAATTTGTACTTTCATCAAACCGAATTCTGCATCAGAATAACAGAAGTCGTCACCACGTGGGCGAATAATCACTTGTACATCTACATCTGGGATTTGCCCTGCCAGCGTAATCGTTTCAGCCGTAGGTGTCGTTCCTCCGATCAACAACTGTTGACATAATTCAATCCGATCTGCTCCGAGTTCACTGGCACGCACTGCTTCTGCGTAGCTACCAACACAGGCTTCTTTTAAAATTGTCATTGTTAGCATCCTCATTTCAAAAATGGCTCTCTATTTTGCTAAAAGCGACTTTCATTATCTACATTGTCACGCTTTTATCCCCATGGCTATCGCCACCAGTTTCGCTTAACTAGCTCAAAATCAGTCGCTATTGTTAGCACATCGATTCGTTTTGGTAATCTTATCTATCTTTCATCATAACATATAATGGCATTCAATTTGCCCAGTCTTCGGTCTATACGACTAATAGGTAGCAATCCGTACCTGATAATCTCTAAGCAAAGCCGTCATCTGTAACAAGGCAACAACCCAAACTGTTTTTCCTAATGAAAGAGAGAAAGAAACCGTTTTTTGGGCCCGTGAAAGATGCATCAATAGGAGATTGCTCATGTTTACCGCGGGATGTGCATACACTTTTATTAACAAAAGAGACGAGCTGTGCCAGTCTTTTTTTTGAATATAAAGAGGTGCTTCACATGGAAACAAGAAAAAACGCACCCGATGTATTACTGATCATCGCCGTTCTTTCGCTACTAACAATTGGGCTTATCATGGTTTACAGCGCCAGTGCTATCTGGGCAGATTACAAATTTGGTGATGCGTTTTATTTTTTAAAAAGACAATTATTATTCGCAGTTGTTGGTATTATCGCAATGTTTATGATTTCACGCGTTGACTACCTTGTCTGGAAAAACTGGGCGAAACCAATCATGCTCATCTGTTTCATCTTGCTCATTGTCGTGCTAATTCCGGGTATCGGCACGCTTCGTAATGGATCTAGAAGCTGGATTGGTGTTGGTGCATTTTCAATTCAGCCATCTGAATTTATGAAACTAGCCATGATGATTTTTCTTGCTCGACATATTGAAAAAAATAGGCGGTATATCACAAGTTTTAAAAAGGGACTCGTCCCGACACTTGGGATTTCGACAGTCGCATTCGGTTTAATTATGATTCAACCCGATCTCGGGACAGGCACGGTCATGTTTGGTACTGCTGTGGTGATCATTCTCATCTCAGGGGCTAGCTTGCGTCATTTTGCTTGGCTTGGTCTGATTGGTATCGCTGGGTTTGTTGGACTTGTTGCCTCTGCACCATACCGGTTAGAACGCATTACTTCCTACCTTGACCCTTGGAAAGACCCTCTGGGGAGTGGCTTTCAGATTATACAGTCCCTCTATGCCATTGGGCCTGGTGGTCTATTTGGGCTTGGACTCGGTGAGAGTAGACAGAAATTCTTCTATCTGCCTGAACCGCAAACTGACTTCATATTTGCAATTCTATCTGAAGAACTAGGCTATATCGGCGGAACGATCATTTTGATTCTATTTGGTATTTTGCTTTGGCGTGGAATCAAAATAGCGATTGGCTGTCCCGATCTGTTTGGCAGCTTACTTGCACTGGGGATTATTTCAATGATTACGATTCAAGTGATGATTAACGTCTCCGTTGTAACAGGGCTCATTCCAGTAACCGGCATTACCCTACCGTTCCTAAGTTACGGAGGCTCGTCGCTAACACTGACACTGATGGCAGTAGGCATGCTGCTTAATATTAGCCGATATGCAAAAATGTGACTTTGTGAAATTCATGCAAATCAGCTATGATAGTTAGATATAAGTCTAACTGAAAATATAGGAGTAATCGCCATGCAAAATTGTATCAATCAATTAAAGAAGAATCACGTCGGCATCATTAAAGAAAACGAACCACTCTCCGCCCACACAACGATGAAAATTGGTGGACCTGCACGTATTTTCGTTGAACCGGGTAGCCCAGATAGCGTAATCAAAGCTGTGGAAATTGCACAAGCAGCGAACGTCCCTTGCCGTGTCATTGGTAGAGGCTCCAATTTATTAGCCTTAGATACCGGTTTTTCAGGTATGATCATCAAACTTGGAAAAGGGCTTGAACAAGTTCAATTTGCAGGGTCTGACATCCACGTTGGCGCGGGTCATTCGATCGTCTCACTCGCCTCACTTGCAGGGAGAAATGGCTTGACGGGTCTTGAATTTGCAGCAGGAATTCCTGGCTCAATCGGGGGTGCTGCTTATATGAACGCTGGTGCCCATGGTTCCGATATGTCGAAAATCATCCAGAAAGTCCATGTACTATTCCTTGACGGGGAATCAGAGTGGCTCACGAATGAGGAAATGCAATACAGCTACCGTACCTCATTGCTACAAAAAGTGAGACCTGGTATTGTCCTTGAATGCGTTCTTACCCTATCTAAAGGTGAACCAGAGAAAATCCGCGAACAAATTCTAGCCAATAAAAAGTACCGGAAAGATACACAGCCTTATGACAATCCTTGTGCTGGTAGCATCTTTAGAAATCCGTTACCAGAATATGCAGGAAAGCTGATTCAAGACTTAGGACTCCGTGGTTATACGTTAGGTGGGGCTAAGGTATCAGAAATGCACGGAAACTTTATCGTCAACAATGACAAAGCTACCGCACAAGATGTGCTGGACCTAATCGCTTATATTCAGGCACAGGTAAAAGCACACTATCAGATTAATTTGGAAACGGAAGTGGAACAACTACAGTGAAGGATGCGCGGGAAGCGGAAAAACTGACACGCTAGCGTTCATTAAGCAATCAATTTCACTTGATAGACTACTACCAGTAATCGTTCCCTAGCATACGTAACAATAAAGAAGCGATTACAGCATTTCTGCCGTAATCGCTTCTTCATTTGATAGCCAGTGAATTGCATAGAAGGGGCACTATTTCCATAAGCCCTACTATATAGAGTAGCTTTACTTCTTAATCTTGCCTGTCCACTTTTTGTAGCCACCACTTAAGACAGAAATATTCCTAAAACCAGCCTTGTATAAAATGCTAGCTGCACGCTGACTACGAACTTGATTTTGACAATAGAGATAGATTGGTTGATCCTTCCTCATCCCCATTATATAATTCTTCATCTGGTTCAGTGGAATATTTCTAGCACCGAGGATATGACCACTTTTAAAATCAACGTTTTCACGCAAGTCAATTAATTGCGCCTTACGATACCCTGCAACAAATTCCTCCTCGGAAAGAATCGTTGAAATCTTCTTCTGACGAAAATAGTTATAGAGTATATACCCTACCAAAATAACGAGCATAATGAGTAAAAAAATAAATGGTGACATGGTTTTCTCCTTTAAATAAATAAGCTACTGCTTATTATACTATCACAACGGCAAACTGAAAAGCATCGAATTCATTTATTCATAAACAACCGCAAAGTGAGCAGACCCATTGATACGGATTTGCCCCCTTATTGTTCTTGATTACATTTCATGTTTCCATGATTGAAAAAATGTTTCTGCGGTCCTCCGCCCTGTTCTAATCAGTTCTTTGCACTCTTTTCTAGACAAATCAAAATCTGCTGAAATCCCTTCCTTGAGGGAAATGAAAATGATATCATCTTCAATTTTCCGAGAAATATAACGAAGGTCATGCGCCGTGAGCATCGTGTTGAACAGCGCAGAAAACATTTCTAATGAATTTTTTATCTGTCTTTTTTCAACCGCCTTCTCCTTAGGTGTAAGTCTAATTCCGAGAACCGGGCGCTCTTTAGGCGTATCTTTCCCGCTGAATAGCCACATTGGGAAATTACTGAGCAAGCCGCCATCGACAATTAAATCCTCCTTCAATTTCACTGGGCGAAAGATAAACGGAATACTGGCACTCATCCGCACTGCTTTGGCTACAGAAAACTGTTCTGGGTCCAATTGATACTTCGGTAAGTCATCTGGCAAGACAATTAATTGATTATTGGACACATCCGACACGATAATCTTCAGTGTTCCCGGTGCTATATCATTAAAGCTAACCACGCCACGCAGTGCTAATTTCTCAGCAAGCCATTTTTCAAGCGCATCCCCCTTATAAAGACCCATGCTCCAATACAAAGCAAGCCATTTAAGAAAAGGAAAAGCGTGAAAACGAGCATCCATGAATTTTCGCCGCGGTGCCTCGATGAGGAGCTGATGCATTTCCGCTCCTGTATAACCCGCTGCCAAAAAAGCTGCTGCAATTGCGCCAGCACTGGCGCCAGCAACCCGTTTAAACAGATAGCCATGCGCTTCCGCTGCCTCAATTGCACCGATTAAGGCAAACCCTTTCATACCACCACCGGAAAAAACACCATCGATTTCAGTTTGCATTCCCCAACACCTCACTTATTACCATTGTAGTGAGCGGTCCTAGAAAAAGAACTACAGTACGGGCTTCGTTTGAGTATTTTGGGGGATGAAATGAAATCAGATCATATGAAAAAACTGAGGCATACTGACCGAGGCCTACTGAGAAAGTCCGCAAAAATTCTAGAAAGGCAACTTCCTGAAAAAACCATACCCATTTTCGGATCGAAAATGAGGGGAATTCAAACTAAGCTCCCCACTTGGGCAAGTGGAGATGGCGATTTTCTCGGATTCTGTATTTTGGCAATTTCATTTCTAAACAGAATAGGACTTTTTCAGTGGCCTCACCTCATACTGACGTTTTGTCTTTTTTTGTAAGTCCTGTTTTTCTGGTAACATTTCAGTGATTTTGTTAGCCCATTTACGTGTTTCGTCCTTGCATATCATAGAAAACGCAGTTCAGCAGGTCTCCTTTTCATTATCGCATCACTACCCTATTCTGGTTTAAGATAACGGCCCTGCTAAAGGGAATCACAATACCTACTCCGGCCTAATCAACGCCTCCGTCTCTTTATAGATATCATCACCAGAAATATTTCTACTAACTTCACCATTCGCAACTTCTAGCACTGTTGGCACACCACTCACCCCAAGGCTTTTCATTTGTTGCTCATACATCTCTGGGTCATTTGTCTTCACATCATAGACATCATAGTAGTACATTGTTGTGTCAGTCTCAGCTACAAGCTTATTTAGTTTTGGTGCAAACGCTGCACAATAAGGACAATTAGGGCGACCAATATAAACCAGTGACGGTTCACTACCAGCAACCAATTGCTCAACCTCCGCAAAGCTAACTGCTACAAGATTATCCGTGTCTGCTGGCGATGCAATGTTGACCGCTTCGTAATTCGTAGCGCTTTTCAGAAAACCACCAAAACTCGTCACCATCAGAAACGAGGACAACACAGCAAGCGCGACAAAAAGGTCTCTGGGCTTTCTAAGCATCATGATCCAGAATAGACAAGTGAGGCTTGCCGTAACTAAAGTACTCCTTGTAAACAACGAATACCACTGAGCATCGTTCTGAGTGACCACTGCTGCATCAACACCAAGACGAATATCAATCGTAAACAGTACAATCAGAAATGTAACAATCATCACGATTAAAAATGCAATCTTCTTTTTCACAAATCTAAACCCCTTTATCTATATAGACAGCTAGGCATCTGCTAACGAAATGTTCGCAAATACCTAGCGCCCTTTCTATTACAAGCCACACTTGAGCTGCGCACCACAACTCGTACAAGAATTGCAGCCACCAAGGCTTTCAACCGTACCAACACGACAAATTGGGCAAATCTCGCCAACTTCGCTACCGTAAGTGACATCTGTTGACGTTAATTCAGAAATCGTGTCCATCAGAACAACAACCGGCTTCTTGTCAAGCATGTCAAATTCTTGTTGCACATTTTCTTCTGAAGTAAGCGATAGTACCTGTGAATCACGGCTACCATCGACATAAACAGTTCCACCTTTGGCACCACCTTTATATAATCGCTCATATACTTTTTCAACCTCAGAAACAGTATACCCTTTTGGTGCATTGACTGTTTTGCTGATTGAACTATCTACCCAGCGTTGGATAATACACTGCACATCCGCATGATCTTCCGGGCGTAGTTCCATTGCTGAAATGAACCATGCTGGTAACTCATCAGGGTCTGCCTCTGGGTGATGCGCTAAATATTCTTGGACAATATCCGCTTTGACCTCGATAAATTTCCCTAATCGACCGCTCCGGAAATATGAAAATGAATAATAAGGCTCAAGTCCTGTGGATACCCCAACCATCGTTCCAGTGCTTCCTGTTGGCGCTACAGTTAGCAAATGCGAGTTGCGAATACCATGTGCAAGTATCCCTTGACGAATAGGCTCAGGCATTTTCTTCATATAGCCCGACTCAGTAAAACGCTTACGCAATGCGCGTGTTTCTTCCTCAGAATTCGCTTCAAGAAAACCAAAGCTTCCCTTCTCCTTCGCAAGGTCAATCGACGCTTCATATGCCGTTGTGGCAATGGCTTCAAACACTTGATCAACTAGCTGATTCGCAGAAGGTGATCCATACTGCTGCTCACAGTATATCAAAAGATCATGCAGTCCCATAACACCTAGCCCAACGCGCCGCTCCCCTTTTGCTTGCAGTGTGTTCTCTTCAAGGAAATAAGGGGTTGCATCAATGACATTATCCTGCATACGAACACCCACACGAACCGTCTCCTTCAGCTTCTCAAAATCAACCGTCTTCGCCAGTTTATCAACCATCGATGCTAGATTGATCGCTGCCAAGTTACAAACTGACCAAGGCGCAAGCGGCTGCTCCCCGCAAGGATTGGTTGCGACTACTTTCTGTCCGTATGCCTTAGCGTTGGTCATTTCATTGGCATTATCAATGAAAAAGATCCCTGGTTCTGCCGAATAAGTGGCACAAATATTGATCAAATTCCATAGTTCGCGGGCACGAATCGTGCGATATGTTCGCACCTTATAGCCCATCTCAGCCCACTCCCTGGCGTCACCAACATCATGCCAGTTGTCATTATAGAAAGCCATCTCCAGAGGTGTATACGATTCTACATCTGGGAAACGCAGCTCATAATCACGATCCTCTTCAATCGCCTTCATGAAATCATTTGTAATACAAACAGAAATATTGGCTCCTGAAAGAAAGTCTGGATTATGTACCGTATAATCCCCACCAACACGTAGTTTTTCATCTGCATACCCGATCATTGTTTCAGAAAAACCACTATCGACAACGTTTTTCTTTGAAGAAATCACAGAATACATCGCTAGTTCGCTATCATTTAGCGGAACAAATTTTAGTTTGTCCTTAGCAATCTGTCTAATGCTTTCGTCTTTTGAAGTCTCCACTAAGAATTGCAAAATCCGCGGGTTCTGCATTTTTGAAATAATGAATTCGACAATGTCCGGGTGCCAATCTGACATCATAATCATTTGAGCACCACGGCGAGAACCGCCTTGCTCTACTAAATGTGTCAGCTTTGCGATATCATCTAGCCATGAAACGGCACCTGACGAACGACCATTCACCCCTCTTGCGAGCGTATTTCTCGGGCGTAATGTTGAACCATTCGTACCAACACCACCACCACGGCTCATAATTTCCGTGATCTTCTTTCGATGCGTTGAAATTCCGTCACGTGAATCTTGAACAAACGGTGTCACGTAACAATTAAAGAAAGTCACTTGGCTGTTTGTTCCGGCGCCATAAAGCACACGACCAGCAGGTACAAAGTTCAGATTCATCAGTTCATGATAGAATTTCTCAAACCATTCCTTCCGAAGTGCTGCTGTTTTCTCTACCTGACTGAGCCCTTTTGCATTTCGCTTTGCAATCTGCTCATAATAAATCTCAAGCGGCTTATCAAACTCATTAAATGAACGCTTAACAGTGCCAGTTGCCACTTCGTTATCATTGGTCAATACATGCCTAAATTCCTCATCAACCAAAATGTCAGCCTCACGGTTCTTCAAATCAAGCGCACAAATTCTACCGAGCCCTCTTGCAGGAAATTTAGGATCGGATTTGACCGTCAGAATGACTAGGTCACCAATCTTAATCGTCTTCTTCTCCGAGTCTTTAAATGAATAACGATCAAGCATAACAAGCCTTGAAACGCCCTCATGTGTGGTTTTCATCTCTTTGGTAATTTCAAAAACTTCTTCAAATTTTGCAATATCTAGGTTTAATTGATCTATCTTGTTTGTTTCAAGTTCTAATGTGACGTTCAACTTCGTTTCCTCCTGCTCTAATCAATTAAAAGGCGTACATATATTCGTGAGTATTTAGTGTTATACAAACTATAGCATACTATATTTAGTATGTTAAGTATTGCATTTTGATTTTTTTTATGGTCTTGTGCGAAAACCTCATCACAGTGGCACTTCGCAAAATAAAATTTTTTTATGGCAAAAATGAATTCTCAAAATCAGTTATTTTATATCCAAATGATTTTGATTTATTCGAGTAGGGTGATTCATTTTTCTTAAGCATTACGGATGCCAAAATGATTGCTTGTAAACATATATGGACACAAAATCAGCAAAGACTTCCGTGGCGAGATCAGCTGTTTAAATCAGCCAAAAAAATCGAAAGACAGACAAGGGTTATTTACCTTGTACGGTCTTTCGATTGTCATGTATCGCATTAAGTGCGGCCGGGCATTTGTTTGGTCTATTCAACAATCCCTAAATTTCTAATTAGAATATTTTCCAATTTATTGTCGTCTTTACTGAAGGTGAACTGGGCCATTTGATAATTTTCATCAATGTAGGTGAATGCGTTGGGATCATCTGTTTTTTGTGATGGTTCTCCGTAGGCTTTCGTGATTTCTTCCTTGGTAGCACCAATTTCAATGCCCTTCGCAAGTGTTAAGTCAGGTAACTTCTTGGCTTTAGCTGGGCTTGTATCAATACCACCGACTTGGCAATCTTCCATTGGTTTTACCGCGTCACTTGTATTCACAAGCTCCAATGATATTTCCTTGTCACCTTTGGTGAATACCATACCAATACTGTACTGATTTGGCTCCAGCATGCGCGTTAAGTCTTCTTTTGTTTTCCAGCCATCTTCCTTAAGTTCGCTGTAACTAAGTGGTAATGCGTAGACTTCTCCATCTAAGGATACTTGAAAATCAAACAGATTGTCAGAAACCTTTGCTGAAGATTCCTTATCTGATCCTGAGTCCTTGTTGCTGCCACAGCCAGTGGCTGCAACTGCCACAAATACAGCTAGAAAAACAAGCAATAGATTCTTTATAAACTTCATTTGAAACCCTCCATCATATATGTACTTCCATGGCTAGATAAATTGATGACCACCTGCCTAGTATCTGCACTTTTTAATAAAATAATCTGATATTCATATGATTCAGATAAAGGCAATCATGGTCTGATCGTCAAATTAGTACTAACCAGACAATTATTGTTCCCTAAACAAAGATCAAGTAATCAAACACACCATAAATCTAGCGTATGGGACTCCATTGTACCGAATATCAACCTGTTTTCCAAGCAGTATTTAAAGTTTCTGGTATTTTTCTCACATTATTTTTTGTCAATGTACTATCTAAAACCATTTATAGGAATTTGGTCCCATGATTTATGGAAAATAAACAAACAGGAATTCAGATCAGCGTTTACAGCAATGGCGTTCTGCATCACGCTGCACTAGAATACAGCATCATTTGCCGTATCCCTCGGTCACAAGCCCCACGCAGGAACCAGCTGCTGAACTGCGTGGGGCTTGTTTGGTATCTGCTGAATACTCACCAATACAAAGAACGAACAAGAATCAATGATTTCTTGTCCGTCAGTATGCTTATCTTATATTGGTTACGAAAGCCCCTGAACTGCTGTCATAAATACTGTGCCACGTTCCTCAAAAGATTTATACTGGTCCCAACTCGCACATGCTGGTGACAGTAAAATCGTATCACCCTCATCAGACAATGCGAAAGCTGCTGTAACAGCAACACTGACATCTGCTACCACATGAATCGCCTCAATCCCTACCATTCGTGCCACGCGTGCTAGCTTCGGTGCAGTTTGCCCAAAAGTAACCAGCGCTTTCACATGCTTCAAAGAAGCTGTTAGTTCATCGAACTCATTCCCACGGTCAAGCCCACCAGCGAGCAGAATCGTTGGCGTCGTGAACGCCTCTAATGCTTTTGCTGCTGCCACGATATTAGTCGCCTTAGAATCATTGTAGAAACGTCGTCCGCGAAGTTCTCTAACAAATTGAAATCGATGTGCAACACCTTGAAATGTTGTTAGTACCTGCTCGATCGCGGTATTACTGACCCCAACCAATTTCGCTGCGGCGGTTGCTGCTAAAATATTTTCAAGTGAATGCGCACCTGGGAGGACAATCCTCGCTACTGCTAGAATTTGTTCAGTACCAAAGCAAAGCATGCCATCCTCTACATAAGCAAATGCTTGATTGGTCTGATTTTTTTCAATTGCAAAAGGAATTGCCTGCGCTTTGAAAATCGCGGAATTTGCTACGAGTTCTGCTTGATTGCCATTATAGACAATATAATCTGCTGTTGTTTGGTTAGTGGTAACATTGAGCTTCGCTGCTAAATACTCGGCACGACTACCATGATAATCTAAATGGGCATCATATAAATTCGTAAATACTGCGACATGTGGACGAAAAGTCTTCACGCCCATTAATTGAAATGAGGACATCTCGATGACAATTGTCTGATCGCTCGTAGCAGTTTGTGCTACTTCACAGGCTACTGTACCGATATTGCCGGCAATCAGCGGACGCTTACCGCCTACTTCCAGCATCTGATTAATTAATGTTTGTTTCTATTCT
>JAVBKF010000005.1:0-21948 GCA_031554215.1 Caryophanales bacterium | reverse complement strand
GATGAACTTGAAGATACCTCATTTCCATTACTCGTAGCTATGATGGACATGTACATTAGAAACGAGAATCATCATTTTGTGCGACTCATCATTGAATGGGTTTTAGAAACAATCCAAGTGGAACAGGTGGCTCAGGTAAAGGATCAGGTTATTTCTCCGGTTGAAAGTTTTTGTGGGTTGGTCGTTCTTTATGTATCTGGTTCACAGGATTTTGAGCTAGGTGAGAAGGCATTAAAACATTTCATGCCTTTCTCAAACGAAGCTTATGCTGAGCTGATTTTTGAACAAGGAGAATACCGTAAATGGGTCGATTTAGTCATGGTTAGCCCAGAGAATATTTTCTACCGTTATTCAGATGAAATTGCGTTCATTGCCAAAGAAACGCCCGAGTTTCTTCTTCCGGTCTATCATTTTCACGTTGGGCTCGAGATTGCCAATAAGAATCGTGGGTCCTATAAGCAGGCTGTCAAATACATGAAGAAACTCAGAACAATTTATAAGAAACTGAGAAGAATACCTGTTTGGGAGCAGTATCTTACGCATATTACCCTATCAAACAAGCGCTTACGTGCATTCCAATCCGAGCTAGAAAGGGGGAAATTGATTCATCATGTCGAACAGCCACAGTAGCAAGATGCAGGTTCATTGTAATTTAACAGATGATCAAGAGTTCTTTATCTACGTCACTTATAGATCAATTGAACTCCCGCTTGAGCGATGGGTTGGGACGCTCTTTCAGTGGCATTCGGCCAGTTTTTATGGGGATACACTTAGCCGGGTTACCCTCAACGGAAAGCTAGGCGTTTTGGTTTCTGCCTTTGACTGGCTAGAACTGCTTGCCACGGATTCTTTTAATGGAATGATACGCTGGCAATGGGATCAGTTAGCAAATACGTGCATCCAGCTAAGTGATGTACTTTATGAAAATATTCAGCTGCCAAAGTATACGCCTTCTATCACCAAAAATAAAGATGATCAGGTTAATGAGCTACCTGAAAAAATAATCGCAACATTTACCCAAGATTTTTGGTCAATGCCACTTACAGGGGTTGATTTTGACGATACCTCATCTGATGAAAAGCAGCCAGTGACAGTGCAGTCATTCGCAGCGGGTTGGTTTCGTGGCGCAATTAAGGCACAGCCAATCTACCAAAAGGTGGCGAAATTAGAATCAACTTTTGTGGAGAAAGGGATTTCAACTGCAGGACTAGGCGCCTTCTTTGACTCTGACCGGTGGCAGCAGTTCGTAGGTACAGAAACTGTCGCACCATTTACGATTGGGGTTCGCTTGTCTGACCCAAACTTCGAGCTTAACGAACATGCTGAGGACTGGAAGTTAGAGGTTTTTCTAAGGAGCAAGAAGTCACCTGAATCAATGGTGCTTTGGTCGAAGCGTTCTGAAGCACCAGCATCATGGCGAAAACATTTTCATCATGTTGACATAGAAGTTGATCGGTGGAAACAATTATTTCCATGGTTAGCGCCAGAAATCAATGATAAAGAGGCATGGGTGTTTTTAATTGATATTGCTGAAATTCTGGTGCAACTCGGTATCGAAGTGCTCCTGCCAGCATGGTGGCAGTCTATTCAAAGTGCGAAAATGGCCGTCAAAGCAAAGGTGAAAAACAACTTTAAATCGTTCGTTGGACTGGATGCATTGGTAGATTTTGATTGGCAGCTCGCGATTAATAATCAAACGATTTCACAGGATGAGTTCCATCAGATGGTCGCAGATAAACGTCGATTGATTTTTATCGGTGGTAAGTGGATTCGGCTAGATGATCAATTTATGGACCGGATTCAGCGCATCATGCGCGATGCTGAAGAGAAGGGTCTTACGATGTATGATTTATTGCATCAACAGTTGCCTACTGAACAAGGTGAAATGGCCGGCGAGGAATCAGATTATATTCAAATTCAATTTGAAATCAACAAAGAGTTAAAGCGTTTCATGAATCATTTGAACCATCTGTCAGAAATACCCGAAGCACCGGTGCCCCAAAGTTTCCACGGTGAATTACGTTCTTATCAGGTTCAAGGGATGAGTTGGTTACTATTCTTACGAAAGTACGGGCTGGGTTGTTGTCTCGCAGATGATATGGGGCTTGGAAAGACGATTCAGATTATTAGCTATTTGTTGTCGGTGAAAGATGCGGATGAGCGCGAATCACCTTCGCTGATTGTTTGTCCAACATCTGTGCTCGGAAATTGGCAGAAGGAATTAGCAAAATTCGCTCCAAGTTTGAATGTAGCACTGCATTATGGTCCGCAGCGAAAGCGTGAACAGCAGTTCGAGGAAGCAATTGCTAAGGCAGATGTCGTTTTGACGAGCTACGGACTGTTGCCACAAGATGAAGCAGATTTTCTAGGCACTAAATGGGATGCGATTGTCTTAGATGAGGCGCAAAATATTAAGAATGATTTCACAAAGCAATCGAAAGTGGCGCGGAAACTTAAGGGACGGCACAACATTGCTGTGACTGGGACACCAATTGAAAATCGTTTGAGTGAATTGTGGACAATTTTTGATTTCTCGATAAAAGGTTATCTTGGTTCGGCGAACAAGTTCAATCAGAACTATGCTAGTCCCATTGAACGTGAAGGTGACAAGAAGAAAACAGTTCAACTGCAGAAATTAATTCAACCATTTTTGTTGAGACGTTCCAAGAAGGATAAGGAAATTGCCTTAAACTTGCCGGACAAACTCGAGCAAAAAGAATTTGTGTCACTAACGAGCGAGCAAGCTGCACTGTATCAAAATATTGTTGAGGATACCTTGGCGAAAGTTGATCAGACCGAAGGATTTGAGCGGAAAGGTCTTATTTTGCAGATGTTATCAAAGTTAAAGCAAATTTGTAATCATTCAGCGTTGTTTTTGAAAGAGGAGCATCCAGAGGATATTCTAACGCGTTCTGAAAAGACAGAGAAATTGGTGGAGTTACTCGAAACGATTCTGGCGAAACAAGAAAGCACTTTGATATTCACTCAGTTCCTTGATATGGGGCATATGATTCAAACCTTACTGAGATCACAGTTTGGGCTCGACGTACCATTCTTAAAAGGCAGTGTGCCAAAGAAACAACGAGATGAGATGATTGAGCGTTTTCAAAATGGTGATTTTCCAATCCTATTACTGTCACTCAAGGCAGGGGGGACTGGGCTGAACTTAACGGCTGCGAATCATGTTATTCATTATGATCGCTGGTGGAATCCTGCTGTTGAAAATCAAGCGACAGACCGTGTGCACCGGATTGGTCAAACAAAATTTGTTCATGTGCACAAGTTGATTGTCTCGGGAACACTCGAGGAGAAAATTGACTTGATGTTGGAAAAGAAGATGAACCTCAATGAAGAAGTGATTCAAAGTGATAATTGGGTGACCGAGCTTTCAACGGATGAGCTGAAGGATCTGTTGGTGCTTTCGGAGTAGCTGCCATAGCTGGAAACCCTGCGTGATGGTATAGTTGTTTTATTGTGATGAGTGATTGTTCAACTTTACTTCATTGGCTCTCCTAGCTATTGTTTATTAGCATAGTCGGGAGAGTTTTTTATGTTTATCAATCGCCATATAGGAGGAATTGTGAAGTGAGTAAAAAGATGTTTGCTGCTGTACCTGTCACTGAAGCGCGTCAAGTTGGTGATTGCTTGTGGGGATGAACGCTTCACAATTATTAACACTTCCTATTCAAAAGAGGGGCGTTCGGGCTTCTTGGGTCTTGGTAGGGGATAAACCCCTACCACAATGTTTAATTCGGGAAAAAGAAATAGAGATTGAAATATTTGAGGTAGAACCTTTTTTTGAGAGACTGTACTGCTAAAATCCATTCAGTTGAGTCAAAACAAAAAAGGGTTAAAAGTTTTGCCTTGCTTTCATTGTTGTAATGACAATCGAGAGCTAATAAAGCCCTTCTGAAGTTTTGAAAATTGTACAGTCACTATACGACACACTATTCACCCCTTTGACTTACTCTCGCTCTGGTTGTCAAGCTCAATACTCCGATGTATTTGAGGGAATATTTTTTCACGGCATAATTTTTTTGGTTGCAGTAATTATTCAGATGGATGTAAATTCTCGATTTCCAAATCAATTCTAGGAAGGAAAATTTCTGAGATTCAAGTACAGGAACTTTGCAAAAAAGAAATACATCAAAATAAGCGGATTTGTTAGTATAAAAAGTGGTAGAAGTTTAATGTACTATGATGGGCTCTTCGCCATTTGGTGTGGAAACAAAAAGTGCTAGGCAGAAAATTGACAAAGTTATCCTATTGATAGGGTTTCCTTTCATGAGGTGTATATAAAGGAAAAGGGCCCTAGATATACACCTCATGAAAGGAAGTTCTGTAATCAAGCTAACAAGGGGGAAAATATTCAGTGTGGAGCAACCTTCACATCAAGTTTGTTGACATTGGTATAAATCATCGCAATAAAGTTATTGATATTGCGATAACCTCGAGCCTTCCTTTTTGCAGCTTGAACTAGCCCGTTAATACTTTCCGGAAAACCGTTTGTCATTTTGGAACGAAACCAGTGAAGTATGCCGTCTCTCTGTTTTCTAAGCGTTTTAGCCAGTTTTATAATCGGCTCTATTTGCGAACGAATCCCCCATTCGGACCATTCATCGAAATGCAATGAGGCAAGTAGGTAGCTAAGTTTCCACATCTCTTGAAGGCTTAATTTAAAGCGATATGCTTTTGCTGTCTTCCTTCAGTTTGAGCATAGTTTCCGTTTGTTCTACGTAGTAATGGAAATATCCGCCACAACCTTGTGTCATGTTCTCCTACTCTTCGCGCTATTGCAGATAACAGGCATTTCTTTCATGAGTTCCTTCACATCTGATTCAAATTTCCATGTGAAACTCGCGTGTTGCCGTGCCTATTCTACCCTGATACTTCTGATCTTTTTACAGTTTTCGCATTTGATTGGTGGATGTCTTGCGTGTAGATATGTGTGGTATTCCCATAAGTTTAGATGACGCCATCTTCTGTCATCATCTACGATATCATGTATCCGATTTTCGCGTTGCCACAATTCGGGCATTCCAATTTTGTCCCTCTTTTGAAGTCGACGGTAATGTCTAGAATCTTTTCTTATTCATTTAGTTGTATTCTAACACGTACCATGGGTCCTTTATTCATAGCCCTGCTTCAAATACTTTGTACTCTTCTTGTTGTGTCATTTCTTACTCTCCATTCTGGTTTTTCTACCAGTACGGGCACTCCTACTATTCTTTAAACAAACATTGTTTAGCGAAGAGGCCTTATTATACTATATAGAATTACAGTCTAATTTATAGTATAATTATATAAAATTATCCTCTCAGCTAAATAAATGTAAAAATAGTAGGTCAGTTGATACACTAAAACTAAGAAAAGTGGAGGTGCATCAAGACGAAACCTTGTTAAAAACAAATGGGCAAATGGATTTCAATGTCCCAAATGTGAATGCAAGGAGTGCTATATCATTGACAGAAGAAGGTTACCATCATGCAAGCATCTGCATGCGCCATCTATGAAAATTTCTAAACAATGGAAAATTATTATCAAGTTAGCGGGCCAATGGATTGGATACTATCCGATTCTACAGGGAGCCTATATAGATTCTAGTCCATTAAATATTACGTCAAGCAACCTGAATGTTGTGCCAATTGGCAGAGACTTTACCAAATCGGGTGAACCCTACTTGGTTCTTTACTTGCATAATGTTGGCTTATCAGTAATTACTTTCCGAGAGCCAGCTACAGGAACCGTGCTTAAGAGATTTACAGTTAATGTTACACTGTAGTAAATACAGGGTGTAATTTAAACAATAACTAATGATCGTATTTTATTTTGTAGTGTCGTGGGCTACCCATTTTATAGTACTTGAACCAGTAGAAATGGTAAATGAAAATAAATATTCACACTTTTCCCATGCTCAACAAATTGATGTTAATACACTCGTTTGTTGGGCATTTTAGCTAAAGTAATATTTAATGAATGGAATTAGGCAAAGTAAACTAAGGTGCTTTCAAAAAAATATTACCTTCATGCTAATAATTTTTTAGGCCATATTAGATGCCTTAAGCCAAACACGATTAGGGCAAGTTGGATTGAAATTACGGTTTAGCACGTTCTTCAGTTTTTTATCAAAATCAGGATCAATAGTTGTTCTCTGGTAAGGCCGAAGCCGGATAGCTTTGATGCCTTCTCTCTCATGTGCATTCCAACAGTTCTTTCACTAAACAAAATAATGGGTAATCAGTAAAAATTATTCTTTAATTTATTAGTAAGAATGATTTGATTGTTGTAAATAGGGGAGAACATGAGTAACGATAATCAAAAGATAATATAATTGGCAAATACGAAATGGTTGATGCCTGTAAGGCATCGAGGGTGATTAACTACTGGATAGACAATTTTGATACTAAAGTTTTATTTCTATTATATGTTTTATGCTAGCAATAATAGCACGGGTAAAGCATGATACTTGGTGCTAGTATAAAAATAGGAGAACCGAAATAGAGAAAGTTCCTTAATGATATAATAAAATCATTAAAGGATAGAACAAAATATCGCAAACCCAGCCTTTGATGAAAGTGATGGGGAAGGGCTTACAAGAAGATTAGCAGATGAATGGAGGTTTCATGATGGTCAGTAAAGAACCGGAAATTGCCGATAAGCAATATGGACTTAAAGACAATGGTGTCTCAGTTTTTCGCTCAAAGCGTGGATTGACGAGTGAAATCGTTGAGGAAATCTCAAAGATTAAGGGGGAGCCTCAATGGATGCTAGATTTCCGCTTACATGCATTGGAATTGTTTTATAAGATGCCAATGCCCCAATGGGGTGGAAACTTAACTGGGCTTAAATTTGATGAGATGTTGTACTATGTGAAGTCTCCCGATGGTACGGAGAAGATTTGGGAGGTAGTGCCCGAAGAGATCAAGAAACTGTTTAGTCAGTATGAGGATTCTGAAGTAGAAATGGGATATATGGATGGCGTGTCCCCGCAGTATGAGTCTGAGGTTGCTTATCGTGATATGCAAGCAGATCTCGAAAGTATGGGTGTTATTTTTAAGGACACGGATGTTGCGCTACGTGAACATGAGGCTCTTTTTAAAGCTCATTTCTCAACCGTGATTCCCTTAGAAGATCATAAGTTTGCAGCATTGAACGCTGCAATTTGGTCTGGTGGGTCATTTGTTTATGTGCCAAAAGGTGTCCAGCTAGATACGCCTTTGCAAACGGTTTCTCAGACCAATTATCTAAATAAGGGACAATTTGAACGTACATTAATTATTGTTGATGAGGGTGCTTCCGTTCACTATGTGGAGAGCTGTACTCTCTCAGTTTATACGAAGAATTCGTTGCGCAGTGCCGTCATCGAGATCGTTGTGAAGAAGAATGCTTTTTGCCGCTATACGGCATTTCAAAGTTGGGCGGATGATGTGTGTAATTTGGTTACGAAACGTGCAGTGTGTGATGAAAATGCGACGATGGAGTGGATAGATGGGAATATTGGCTCGAAATTGACAATGAAATATCCTGCCTGTATTTTGCGCGGTGAAGGCGCTCAGGGATTGTCATTATCCATTGCGATTGTTGGGAAAGGGCAGCATCAGGATGCGGGAGCAAAGATGATTCACTTGGCACCGAACACGTCATCAACGGTTATTTCAAAATCAATTACGAAACAAGGTGGAAAGATGACCTATCGTGGAGTTGTTCACTTTGGCTGTGAGGCCAATGGTGCACGCTCTACAATTGATTGTAATACATTGATTATGGACAACGCCTCGTCGTCAGAGACAATTGCTCATAATGAAGTTTTGAATGATCATGTTTCGCTTGAACATGAGGCGAAGGTATCCAAAGTTTCTGAGGAGGTTTTGTTCTACCTGATGTCTCGCGGGATTTCAAAACAGGAAGCAATTGAGACGATTGTGATGGGATTTGTTGAGCCGTTTACGCGGGACTTACCAATGGAATATGCGGTAGAGATGAACCGGTTGATTGCGTATGAGTTCAAAGCTGATTGTTAAATTCAAATGTAACTATTTATCAAAAAATAGATTGAAAAAAATGCGCTCCTCTAAGGCGCATTTTTAGCTATCAATTCTCATTAAAATGAACCTTGGGAATTTAGATGATTTGTAAAAGATCGGGACTTTAAGCCTGTACGGTATGCAGCAGGTGGTGGCGCTGATATGATTTTTTAGGTTGATCCATTTGTTTTTGTTGTAGAGTTACTTTATCATGCTGACCTCGAAAGGAAGCTACAGAAGGTGAGCCAGTAAGGCCACATGTAGCAAAGTAGGTTGATTGAGATAATGAATTAGGGTAACGTGTTTATGGACTCTTTATAGTAAACTATATTGATACTAATACTGCTGAAACTTTTAGAATTGGCGCTTGGTACCGTAATGATAATACGCAAATGTTCCTTCAAAACAACCTTATGACATTGGATGATTCTACAAATATTATTGAAACCCTTTTCGTACAGGAAGAGAGGGTTATTTACGGTGAATCACACACGATAGGTTGTTTTTGGTAATTAGGGGACCTTGGGTTAGAAAAAAACACGAGAGAGGAGATCGCTAAACGGTTGTAAATGATTTATTGAATGATTTTTGTAATACCATTCATGATACCAAAATCCACGACAACCAAACCATTTGGCGAAAGTAGCTACTTCTAAAACAGCGCAAAACCGATGTTTCTGCAATTTAGTCGTCGAAGAAAAAACCAAAGGAGAGACTAGTACATCCTATTCAAATGATATCAAAAATTTTGCTTGGAATTAAAGATAGTGATGCTTCTACTTTAAATGTCGAGAAGTTCAGTATGGATGAAAATAAAGTGACGATCGTGCAGGATACAGTCAATAAAACTGTTCTCAGTCATTATGGTAGTACTTCAATATACAATAGTGACATTTTTATCGGGATTTCTTTCTGGAGGGAAACGAATATCTTCATATTGTATTCCGTTTGTGTTGATCGCTCTTTCGGACATCCTGGGGAAACGATAATCGTTTTGAGGAGGGACGGTTAGAAAATTAATTTATTGGAAAAATAAACAATCGAAGGAATGATTAGGTTCCTCACTAGGTACAGTTAGTTGAGAATGAATGGCATGCAGTTTTTCAAGGGATAAGAAAAATTTACAAGAAACAGATGCAGTTACACAGACAATTGCGGAACAGGCATCCATCCATTTCGCAAAAATGAAGTCAAACAAGCGAGCAAGCTATCAAGGAAAAAGTGGAATCCTCTGGTTGACAAAGAAGCGATTAGAGGTTCAGGCGGAAAACATACAAGTGTACCAAAAGGAATTTAGCTTGTTCTGTCTATTCTTGTCCTGTTTTATCAAAATGGTCTCGGATAAGTAAGTGTTCCAATTTTTATAAAATATGGTACGATAAAAAAGTCAAAATAAAGACATTTCAATGTATTGGGAAGAAAGAGGTCTAAGATGAAGAAGCGGTTATTGACTATTTTACTTTCAATCACTATTGTTACTGGATTAACTGGTTGTGGTGATGAAAGTACAAAAAAAGCAGAAGATTTAACATTACCAACAACCAAAGTCGAAGCTGATAAACTAACAGTAGAGCCACTCAACTTGACAATGACAATGCCACTCAACTGGAGCATTTCAAACCAGGAAGAAATGGAACTATATTATCAACTTGATTCAGGTGCACTTGACCCAGAAAAAGCAGAGAAACAATTAAAGGATGGAAAACTAGATTTCTATCCACTAATCGTTTCCACATTTTCAAAGGACATGCCAGTTGGGACAATCGAAGTTTGGATTAAAAAAACAGATGAAGATTTAAATGATTTCATCAAATCAGAGCAAAAAGGCTATCAAGAAAAATATACAGGATCGACTTTTAGCGAGATCAAAGACACTGAAATTGGTGGTAAAGAAGGTGCTAAAATGACGCAAACGATTGAAGCTGCAGGTGAAACAAAGGAATATCTTTATATTCAGGATGGTGATTACGTGCTAGCTTTTGTAGGAAGCTCTATTGATGAGGCGATTGAGGACCTAATCAATGAGTCGTTTAAAACAATTAAATTTAAATAAGTATATGAAAACACTAGGAAATGCGGGTTAACTGCGAAACCTAGTGTTTTTTATGGTGGTTTGCCAAGTAATTGACTAGACATGAAGTTTGAAACTAGCATTTAAAATTGGGGGAATCCTGCTAAGCAGTATTTGTTGATTTGCCCAGATTAACGGTATCCTTTACGGGCATCATCCACTCATATATCGGTTTTTTTACTATTTCTTATTGGCATTGTGTTGCACAAAGTTTGTTATTTCTTGCGTGCAGCTTTGATTTTCTATTATGATAGATAGGAAAGGGTCCTTTTTGTGCTTCCAGCATCTATTTGTGGTCAAGTACGAGAAGCGAAACAGGGAAGCGAACGCTTTCGTCGGTTTCTAACATAAAAGGAGGAATTCATTTTGGTACAGCCATATAAACATGAAGCATTCACCGACTTTTCAAAGAAAGAAAACCAAAAGAAAATGCTTGAGGGGATTGACATTGTCGAATCACAACTCGGGAAAGTGTACAATCTCGTTATTAATGGAAAGCAAATTGAGACACTGGAGAAAATTGTCTCGGTCAACCCCGCGAGGCATACAGAAATCATTGGTCATGTATCCTCAGCAAAGCAAGAACATGCAGAGGAAGCAATGCAAGTGGCACTCGCAGCGTTTGAAACTTGGCGCAAGGTTAAGCCTGAAGTGCGAGCGGATGTGCTTTTCAAAGCAGCATCCATTATCAGACGACGTAAGTTTGAATTTTCAGCATGGCTGATTAAAGAAGCAGGAAAATCGTATGTAGAAGCAGATGTTGAGTGTGCAGAATGCATTGATTTCCTAGAATTTTATGGACGACAAATGCTATTGCTAAAAGATGGAATGCCAGTTCAGAGTAGACCGAATGAAGCTAATCGATTTAACTATATTCCGCTCGGCGTGGGTGTTGTCATTTCCCCATGGAACTTCCCATTTGCGATTATGGCAGGCACAGCTGTGGCGGCAATTGTTTCAGGGAATACCATCTTGCTCAAACCAGCATCAACAACACCAGTCATTGCTGCTAAATTTGTTGAAGTGATGAAAGAAGCAGGTTTACCGGACGGTGTTTTAAACTTCGTGCCGGGTAATAGCCGTGACATTGGCGACTACCTAGTAGACCATCCGAAAACGCGCTTTGTCAGCTTCACAGGCTCACGGGATGTTGGCATCAGAATTTATGAGCGTGCAGCAAAAGTGAATCCTGGGCAAATCTGGCTCAAGCGTGTGATCGCTGAAATGGGTGGGAAAGACACGATTGTTGTTGACCGCGAGGCAGATTTAGAACTCGCAGCGAATGCCATTGTCAACTCAGCTTTCGGGTTTTCTGGTCAAAAATGTTCAGCTTGTTCACGGGCAGTGATTCATAAAGATGTATACGATCAGGTTCTGAGTCGTGCAGTCGAACTTACCAAGGAAAAAACAATTGGCGATCCGGTTAAGTATGAAAACTTTATGGGACCAGTCAATGATATCCACTCATTCAACAAGATCACAGAATACATCGAGATTGGCAAAAAAGAAGGCAAGGTACTAGTTGGCGGTACTGGAGATCACACAAAAGGCTACTTCGTGAAGCCAACAATCATTGCCGATGTAGCACCAGATGCACGCATAATGCAAGAAGAAATCTTCGGTCCTGTCGTAGCTTTCTGCAAGGCGAAGGACTTTGACGAGGCAATTGAGATTGCCAACAATACTCAATATGGACTAAACGGAGCTGTAATCACCACACATCGTGCGCACCAAGAACAAGCGCGGGAAGAGTTCCATGTAGGGAACTTATATTTCAATCGCGGCTGTACAGGTGCGATTGTTGGCTACCAGCCATTTGGCGGCTTCAATATGTCAGGAACCGATTCAAAAGGCGGCGGACCTGATTACTTGCTTCTTCATATGCAAGCTAAGACGACATCCGAAGCTTATTAACATGTGGTCTTGAGAAGAAGGCTTTCAAACATTTACTAGGAAATACGATCGCTATTGTTGGGGTAGATCAAGCAGTCTCTGTGGCATATTCAATGAAACATGTAGTAGCACTGAAAGGAATGAGGAGGCAGGAAAATTGCCTCTCCCTATCAGTGCTTTTGTTTTAGCCATTGCTGCCAGATACATTAATCGTCAACTTTGATTGGAAACTAAACTATCAATTACTTTAGCGGAGTTGGAAATGCGATTTATGATCCTATGAGCGGCAGAAATGAATATTTCAAAAAATAAGAACTGTTTGGTTATTAACAATTTTCAAACAATAATTTCAATAAGATTGCCAAGTAGCCTTAGCTAGACAATCGAGTACTTCTTTTGATTTCTAAATGTAACCACAAGCGACCCAACATGATCTTATTATTTTCAACAACTCGCCATTATTACACAATTAGTCTGCGAAGAAGAGAAGATTTGATGACATTTGCTATGATATAATAGACAATTGACGAGAGATATCGAAAGACCTACAATCAGTGTTGAACCATCCTATTTCCTAGGAAATAATATCGAAAAAGCAAGGTGGAGGGACTTATGAAGAAAAAGAGTATTTGGTGGGGAATCACCATAATCATCATGTTGGTCATTTTTTATTTTTCAAGCCAAGATGGTACTCATTCATCAGCACTGAGCGAGAGTGTGATGGAACGATTTTTCAAATTCATTCTGAATGATGTCTCGGATTCACAGCAAGAACTTCTCCATACATTCATTCGTAAAATGGGGCATTTCTCCATTTACCTCGTGCTTGGAATAGCTGTCTTCAACCTAATACGATGTTATCGAACTCAGAAAGCGTTTATTTTCAGCCTTCTTATATGTGTTTTCTATGCGATCAGCGATGAAATCCATCAAAGCTTCGTGGGTGGACGCAGCCCAGCAGTAACCGATGTGCTCATTGATTTAGCAGGTAGCTTCGTGGGTATTGGTTGTACACTCATCATCGTTCAGCGTATACAACGCAAACAACAGAAGCGGCTAGCGGACGATATGAAATAGCTGAATAACCATTCTTACAGTGGGAGAATTGGATGGTGCAACGAAAAGTGACCATCAAAATCAAAGTATAACCCTACAGAAGTATGACTGAAATAAGCGGTTTCTTCATCAGATAAATCACGGTTATACACAAATAAATGTGTGGCCGGAGGAACCTGCTGCAAAAAGGGGCATTGATATTCACCATTTGGTAGCTTTAACAATAAAAAGGGGGTAAGCTATCCCATTATCCCAACATGAATCAACGGTAATCACCAACAATCAACATCAATATGCGGATAAAACGGAGGAGAACCACATGATTACTCGATACACACGACCTGAAATGGGTGCAATTTGGACAGAAGAAAACAAATTTCAAGCTTGGCTTGAAGTAGAAATATTGGCATGTGAAGCATGGAGTGAGCTTGGAATCATTCCTAAAGAGGACACCGACAAACTCCGCCAGAATGCCAGCTTTAATATTGAAAGAATAGTCGAAATAGAGCAAGAAACGAGACATGATGTTGTTGCATTTACACGTGCTGTTTCAGAATCACTAGGAGAAGAACGCAAATGGGTTCACTATGGATTAACCTCAACTGACGTTGTTGACACAGCATTATCCTATCTTCTGAGGCAAGCGAATGAAATCTTGCTTACCAATATCGAACAAATGATCGAAGTCATCAAAGACAAAGCAATCGAGCATCAATACACCGTCATGATGGGACGAACGCACGGTGTTCACGCAGAGCCAACCACATTCGGGCTGAAGCTCGCGCTTTGGTATGAAGAAATGAACCGAAATTTAGAGAGATTTCAAGCAGCAAGTCAGACCGTATCAGTTGGGAAGATATCTGGTGCCGTGGGTACATACGCCAATATCGACCCCTTTGTGGAAAAATATGTTTGCAATAAACTGGGACTAGAAGCAGCACCGATTTCAACGCAAACGCTGCAACGAGATCGGCATGCGCACTACATGTCAATGCTAGCGCTAATCGCCACTTCAATTGAAAAGTTTTCCACAGAAATTCGCAGTCTACAAAAAAGCGAAGTAAGGGAAGTAGAAGAGTTTTTTGCAGCGGGACAAAAAGGATCGTCAGCAATGCCGCACAAACGAAATCCAATTGGTTCTGAGAACATGGCGGGGCTTGCGCGTGTCATTCGGGGTTACATGATGACGGCCTATGAAAATGTATCCCTTTGGCATGAACGCGATATTTCACACTCGTCAGCAGAAAGAATCATTCTACCAGATGCAACAATTGTATTAAACTACATGCTGACTCGGTTTACAACGATCATCAAGAATCTAACCGTCTACCCAGAAAACATGAAGAAGAACATGGAGCTGACATATGGATTAATCTACTCACAGCGAGTAATGCTCACACTCATAGACAAAGGAATGGCGCGTGAAGAGGCCTATGATATTGTTCAGCCAAAAGCGATGGAAGCGTGGGAAACAGCCGTGCAATTTAAAGAGCTCATTTCAGCAGACCCGAGAATAGCAAGCAAACTTTCTTCATTAGACATAGACGAGTGCTTTAACTACCAACATCACCTAGCATATGTTGATACCATCTTTACGCGTCTCGGATTAACTAAATAAGTCTCTATCAAGAAAAGGATGAGGGGGCCACGCAGCACCCTCTTCATTCGGAGAAAAGCCAAACGAAGCAATCCATTATGACAATGATCTAACTTATTGGTGGACAAAAAGCGTCGCGTTTACTTAGCAGAAGTTTCAGTTAAATAGAAGTTTCGGCTAAACGGGCGGCGTGTCAGCAAAGCATCTGTATCTGCCTTATAAAAGTATAGTGATTGCGATCTACATATCACTCGCAAGCAGCGCTTAAATCCCAGGAGCATTTACCGCTCGGGTTACTTGGTGACACCAGTAAATACATTCAATCAACGACACAAAGTCATCAGTTCTGTAAATGAAATAACAGCCAGCATGAAAAAATAATCAAGAAAATGTTGAAACACTTCACAAAGACCTATTACCATTGCTGAAAAACTATGTTAAATTAATAGGTAGAGGTTTTGTATAAATTCCTAGCTAAGGGAATTACGCTCAAATAACTGATGGCAGGAGTCCTGTGGTACAAGGCGAAAAGGAACTAATCCATCACTAAGCAACAACTGAGTGTACAATCATACTTACTCTCTAACTAAAATGGCGAAACTGTAAACCACCTGAGTAAGTCCATGCGCAAGTTGAGACTATACAAAGCTAATATGAACGAAAACATGATGTAGCAAAGGGAGCATGACATGAAAAAGCGCGCACTCGTTAGTGTTTCAAATAGAACAGGGATCGTGCCATTTGTAAAAGGGATGGTCGAACAAGGTATTGAGGTAATCGCATCTAGTGGTACCAAACAATTTTTACAAGAACAAGGGGTATCAGTACTTGATGTCTCAGAGATCTATCAATCCTTTGCATTTAGGAGCAATTGCGGAGAAACGATGCATCCAGACATTTACAGAGGGGTACTAGCTGATCGTGGAAATGCTGTACTGTCATCAAAAGACTTGGTGCCGATAGATTATGTCATAGTGAACCTTCCGATCGAAGAAGAAGTCTCGGTAACGGGTGTTGAGCCATTCACCCAACTACTTGACAGGATGATGGTTGACGAACCAATGCTATTACGATTAGCTGCGAAAAATATGCAGCAAGTAGCAGTAGTAGTCGACCCATGTGACTATGACAAGCTACTCGCTACCATACAAGCGCAATCAGAGATATCTCTTGAGCAAAAGCGAAAACTATCTGCAAAGGCATTCCGGCATTTAGCGACAAGTGCTACTTTGCTGGCAGAACGTCTAACAAACTGTGTGGAAGAAGAGAGCCCTGAAACCTATACAGTCACCTATGTAAAACAACAACAATTGTACAGTGGTGAAAATCCACATCAAAAAGCAACTTTTTATAGGGAAGTACAGAAGGTATCGGAATCTATTGCTTTTGCAGAACAACTGCACGGCAAAGAACTTTCCTACAATCATATTGTTGATGCTGATATCGCGATACATATGATACAAGAATTCGATGAGCCGGCAGTTGCAGTCGTCAAACAGTCGAGCCCTTGTAGTGTAGGAACTGGGCAATCGGTCTTTGAGGCTTATCAACGTGCTTACGAAGCGGATTCAATCTCGATTTTTGGTAGCGTTGTCATCGCTAACCGAACCATTGATGCGGAAACAGCTGGAAAGATGCAGGAACTATTTCTTGTAGCGATACTCGCACCAGCTTTTTCAAGTGAAGCGTTAGCCATCTTACAGAGTAAGAAAAACGTCCGTTTATTCACAGCAGATTTAACGAGAAAAAGCAACCCTCGCAGGGTAATCACATCAGTAGAAGGCGGTCTTCTTGTTCAAGATCGAGATATCCTTAGACTGAGCGAAACTAGCATCACCATCCCAACAAAACGTAAGCCGACCGAAGCGGACTTCCAACAGTTACAACTAGCATGGAAAGTTGCAAAGCATGTGAAATCGAATGCGGCCGTCATTGTCAAAAACGGGATGACCATCGGTGTTGGCGCTGGTCATCTGAATCGTATCGGCGCAATCGTAGTTGCGCTGAGGAAAGCGGGAGAAGGAGCGCAAGGTGCGGTGCTCGCGTGTGATGCATTTCTTTCGATGAGCGACATCGTAGAAACAGCTGCCAAAGCTGGCGTCACAGCAATTATTCAACCTGGTGGCTCGATGCGTGACCAAGAATCTGTTGACCGAGCAGATGAGTGTGGCATCGCAATGGTGATTACTGGTACAAGCCATTTTAAACATTAACCATTTCGCAAAGAAAAGCATACTGAAAGACCTTGTCTCATATACTTCAATAACGAAGTGGGGACAAGGCCTTTTTAATGACAATCAACCTATAATCGGATGAAGAATCGGGCGTATAACGCTCAAATTGCCTGCGCTTCGGCTACACTAGCCTAGCAAGTATTGTAGCCGCACACATGCGAAATCATCTCGAAGCTCTAGCAACCAATCCACAAAGCTTGTTTCCCTTTTTATAAAAATAAGGGGCGAAAAAAATGAAAAAGGTTCTCTACATAGTACTGATTGCAGTGCTTGCGCTAACAGTTTCCGCCTGTGGAAAAAAATCGAATACAGATATTCGCACAGCGCTGAGTGAAAAGGTAAAAAGTATCCAAGGATACAAAGTGAAGGCGAAAATGAATTTGAAAGCTGGTTCAAGTCCGCAAACTTATGACGTTGAAGTGTGGTACCATGCACCAAATCATTACCGTGTTAATTTGAAAAATGCCAAAAGTGATCAAAACCAAATCATTCTTCGCAATAAAGAAGGTGTATTCGTACTCACACCAGCATTAAATAAGAGCTTCCACTTCCAAAGCAACTGGCCGAAGAATGGTGGTCAAGCCTATCTCTACCAGTCACTAGTGAAAGACATTCTAGATGACAAGTCTGCTTCATTTAAAGAAACGAAAAATACGTATGTTTTTGAAACGAAAACGCGTTATGCAAATAACCAAACGCTACCAATTCAAGAAGTCACATTTGACAAAAAAACCCTAGCGCCAAAGAAGGTACGCGTGCTCGATACCGACCGCAATGAACTAGTGACCGTTGAGTTCGGCAAAATGAATTTTAAACCGAAGTTTGGTCAAGCGGACTTTGATGTGAAAAAGAACATGACAGGTGCGCAATTAGAGTTCCCGGTTACAGCACCTGGTGACAGCGTCTCTTTCCAAGCCAAGTACCCAACAGCTGAAATTGCTGGTGTTGAAGCAAAAGCTGAGAAGAAAGTACTGACGGCAGGTGGAGAACAACTCATACTGACTTTCGCTGGCAACGGCAAGAGTTACACCTTAATCGAAAGTCGTGCGGAAGTGGCCAAAACTGTTTCGTCTACAACGGAGATGGGCGAGCCCGTTGACCTAGGCTACACAATTGCATCGGTCACAGACCATTCCGTCTCATGGACATATGAAGGGGTAGACTTCTTGCTAGCATCGAATGATCTTACAAAAGAAGAACTCATTACTGTAGCAGGCTCAGTGCAAGAAGTTGCTGAGAAATAAGGTAGCCTTTGATAAGGTACGTCAACTTCCGAACCAACTGAGGATTGCAACGTGGCTTTCGGAATCTGCTTTAGCAGGGAATCCCCTACCTGTAGAGGATGTACTAGTACCCTTTTGGGTAAAATAACTGCAGATAAAGCGGGCTAAATCTTATATCAAGCCAGCTGCTAGAATTTTAGATAAAACAACGAACAAGCCTTGAAACCGAGGCTTGTTTTGTCATACAATGAAACTCACACAATAAAGCTAGAAGATGAAAACGAAAGCAAATGCAATCGTACAGTGCTACGTTTTACTCCGTGGAGGACTACAGTATGGGAACCATTAGAGAATATTACCGGGATACATGGGCTGAAATTGACCTAGATGCCATCATAGAAAATGTACAACAGACGAAAAAAATATTAGTGAACACAGAGAAACTAATTGCCGTTGTAAAAGCCAACGCCTACGGACATGGACAATTGCAAATTGCCGAAGCAGCACTGGAAGCAGGTGCTGACATGTTAGCAGTAGCCATTCTTGACGAAGCGTTACTGCTGCGCAGGCATGGAATCAAGGCGCCAATATTGGTGCTAGGTGCAGTACCAGCCGTCTACGTCAAACTTGCTGCAGAACAGAATTTAGCACTAACCGTATTTGACCGATCGTGGGTGCTAGAAGCTAGAGATATATTACGAGTTCATGGACAATCCATTGATATCCATGTCAAAGTTGATACAGGGATGACAAGGCTTGGCGTACAATCGTTTACAGAGCTAACTGAATTGCTGGAGGAAATCGACAACAAAGCGCTGCGTTTGCAAGGGGTGATGACTCATTTTGCAACTGCGGATGAATTAGATGAAAGACAATTGCGGAGCCAAATCAACAGCTTTGAAGCCATACTAGCCAAGCTGCCTGTAAAACCAGCGTACATCCATAGTGGAAACTCGGCAGGGATTCTGCGATTCCCCGAAGCGCACTATAACGCAGTTCGGTTAGGCATCGCTATGTATGGACTTTCACCTTCAGAACAAATCAAACCGCTTCTGCCATTCAACCTGAAGCCAGCATTGTCCCTTCACACTCGGCTCACGCAGGTAAAGTGTGTAGCACCAGGAACAAAGGTGAGCTATGGCGCCAAGTATACAACGACGGACTACGAATGGATTGGTACACTACCGATTGGATATGCAGATGGCTGGTTCCGCAGTTTGACTGGGCAAGAGGTCCTCATTAACGGATTGCGTGTACCGATTGTCGGGACAATCTGCATGGATCAATGCATGGTAAGATTACCACATAAACTTGAAGCTGGAACGCACGTCACCCTAATTGGCAGTAATGGGGAGGACACCGTGACAACAGATGAACTCGCGGCGAAGTTAGGCACAATCAACTATGAAATCGTTTGTGCCATCTCATCAAGAATGCCGCGCGTTTACAAGCGAGCAGGTCAGATTGTTGAAACAACCAACATTCTTTATGAACTGTAGAACCGCATCGAAGTCTGCAAAGTGTGATTTGACCTAAATACCTTGAAGGCGTAGTGCCTCATGGTAAGTGCACAATAAGCAAAATAGACATCACGATCTAAGCGTTTCGCTGGCTGCTCATCTTCAGAGTGGGACTTGCAATCACGCTGTTCGCAAGGCAGATACGCCTCGTTCAAGGAGGAAGTTAGTGGTGCCACAAAATAAGCACGTAACAACAGCGCTTAAAATTCGCAACCGCCAAGAATAATCTGCGGCATAAACATCTATAATAAGTTTTGTAGAATGCTTTGATTTCTGACGAAGAAATGATAATATAAACATATAGAACTGTAAAATACATGAGTCGTAAACTTTGGGGGTCCCTATGTCTGAATTGAATCTGAATCATTCCACTAAATTTGAGAAAGATCGAGAAATGATTGAGGAAAATCGAGATCAATTAATTGTTCAGACAGCCCGTAAAGTAATATCTGAATTAAAAATCAGAGATTTAGAGGTCAAATTACGTAAGGGGTATAAAGAAATGTCTGTGATTAACTTGCGTATATGTGAAGAGTTTCAGTCGTTAGAAAATGAGGCGAATGGAACGGGGTTGGGTGCTGCATGTGGTAATGAATAAATCGTTTTGCAGGGGAGAGGTATACTACGCTGACCTTTCGCCGGTTGTTGGTTCTGAGCAAGGCGGAGTACGTCCTGTGCTTGTCATTCAGAACGATATTGGTAATCATTATAGTCCCACAGTCATCATCGCTGCAATTACCGCGCAGATTCAGAAAGCGAGAATTCCAACACATGTTGAAATCAAAGCTGGGGTGAATGGTCTTGAAAGGGATTCGGTGATACTGCTTGAACAAATTAGAACAATTGATAAGAAGCGGTTAACTGACAAAATCACATCTTTAGATGCTGAAATGATGGGAAAGATTGATATTGCCTTACGAATTTCTGTAGGGCTATCCACTACATAATAATTGTCTTGCCATTTAAGTTGCCCATCAGGGTAATTTTTTTTGACTAATTTAAAGCCACTTTATACATACAATGAGAGCGGCTTTCCCTGAAAAAGCAAACTGTAATATAGCGTTCTCTGTCGGCAAATAAGTCCGAGTTTAAAAATGGCCAGACCGCAAAAACGAGTAGAGAAACAGTTTTCCGCCATCGTAATCAGTCAATCAGTGACAATGAAGTTTAAATGAGCGCATGAAACTATTGATAACTTGTGTAAATAAACATTGAACCTTGCACGGGGTATAGACCGGACTTGAAAATAGGTAATAAGAAGGATACCAATATGACGGCAGTAACACAAACTTGAAACAAAACAGAAAGTGATTTGGTCAAGTAAGAAATAAATATGCTACTATTATAAAGAAGAAAACATAGAAGAGGGTAGGTTTTACATTTGATGACTGTACTACAGCTGCAACAACAAATTGCAGAAGAACTAGGGTTAAAATTAACGAATGTTCAAAGCGTCTTAGCACTCATTGAAGAAGGGAATACCGTACCGTTCATTGCTAGATACCGAAAAGAAATGACAGGAGCACTGGACGAAGTACAAATCAAGGATTGCGCTGATCGTTGGACATACCTACAGAATTTAGAAAACAGAAAACTTGAGATCATTAAGAATATAGAAGAACAAGGCAAACTAACGCCCGAACTTCAACAAGCAATCGAACAGGCGGAGAAACTTCAGGCGGCCGAGGACCTTTACCGTCCATACAAACAAAAGCGCCGAACAAAAGCAATCGTGGCAAAGGAAAACGGGTTAGAGCCATTAGCAAAATGGCTACTGAGTTTTCCGGGAAATGGCGACATACAACTGGAAGCAGAAAAATACCTAAGTGATAAAGTAGCCACTGTAGAAGAAGCGATTCAAGGTGGGCAAGACATTATTGCAGAAATCGTTTCTGACGATGCGAAATACCGCGACTGGATTCGGCGTGAGACTTATCGAAACGGCTTGTTACAAACCACCGTCAAAGACGAAGCAGCCGACGAAAAAAAGGTATACCAAATGTATTACGAATACGAAGAAGCAATCGCGAAAATTGTACCTCATCGCGTTTTAGCAGTAAACCGAGGTGAAAAGGAAGGCATTTTAAAAGCAAAAGTCAGTGCTGATGTTGAAAAAATTCGTGCCTACCTTGAAAGGCAAGTGATAAAGAATGTGAATGCAGTTTCCGCTTCAATCGTGCGAGCGGCTGTAGAAGATTGCTATAAGCGACTCATTGAGCCGTCAATAGAAAGGGAAATTCGTAGCGAACTATCCGAAGTCGCTGAAGATCGTGCCATCCATATTTTCTCTGAGAACCTGCGTAACTTGCTCTTGCAACCACCAATGAAAG
>JAVBKF010000070.1:0-10398 GCA_031554215.1 Caryophanales bacterium | reverse complement strand
CCCCGGAAACTAATTCGTGTAACATGATTTAAAAGAAAAAAGGATTATTTTCAGGAGGATAATTATGCGTACTACATTTATGGCTAATGAAAGCAATATTGAACGCAAATGGTATGTGTTAGATGCATCTGGACAAAGACTAGGACGTCTATCATCAGAAGTTGCAGCGATCTTAAGAGGAAAGCACAAACCAACGTTTACACCACATGTAGATTGTGGGGATCATGTAATTATTATCAACGCAAACCAGATTGAACTAACTGGTAAGAAGTTGACAGATAAAATTTACTATCGTCACAGTATGTACCCAGGTGGACTTAAACAAAGAACAGCATTAGAAATGAGAACAAAGTATTCTGAAAGAATGATCGAGCTTGCAATTAAAGGTATGCTTCCAAAAGGCCCACTTGGCTCACAAATGTTCAGAAAACTAAACGTCTATGCTGGAAACGAACATCCACATCAAGCACAAAAACCTGAAGTATTAGAGCTGAAAGGTTAATAAGGGGGAACTGACATGACACAACAACAATTTTTAGGTACTGGAAGACGTAAAAGCTCAGTAGCTCGTGTTCGTCTTATTCCAGGAAAAGGAAATATTACAATTAACAATCGCGATATTGAAAACTATATTCCATTTGCAACATTGCGTGAAGTAGTGAAGCAACCACTCAACCTTACTGAAACAGTAGGCGCATACGATGTACTCGTAAACGTTCACGGTGGTGGATACACTGGACAAGCTGGCGCGATTCGTCACGGCATCTCACGTGCATTATTGCAAATTGATGTTGAGCACAGACCAGTATTGAAAAAAGCAGGACTATTAACGCGTGACGCAAGAATGAAAGAACGTAAGAAGTACGGACTTAAAGGCGCACGTCGTGCACCTCAGTTCTCGAAACGTTAATATTGAACTTTTAGGCTCTCACCTGTTAGGTGAGAGTTTTTTTGACTGCCTGAATATTAACTTATACAGAATGGATTAACTGCATTCGTATATTTATTTAAAAGTGTATCTTGACAATAAAATGGGTAGGCACTAAAATGATCATAGTGATCAGGCTCATGTTCCTTACGAGGACTGGGTTATTTTTTTGTATAAGGCATATCTGCCGAGATCAAGGGTTTTGCCATCTAGACAGCAGGAAATTAGGCCAAAGCTCATGTAAGGTTTCACAAGAAGTATTTCAGGAAATGGGGTCAAAATGGATAAGCAGAGGCAAAAGGAACTGAAAGAGCAATATAAAGAGACGAAAGCCTATTTAGGTGTCGTTCAAATCACAAATCAGGTAAATGGAAAAATATATATAGTAGCTGTTCGCAATGTAAAGAATATTTGGTTCCGCCTGAGGATGCAATTAGATATGGGAAGCCATGCTAATTTGGACATGCAAGCAGATTGGAAAAATTACAGCGAGGATGCGTTTATTTATGAAGTTTTAGAGGAGAAAGAACAAAATGCACAAATGGATTTAAAATGGGAAACAAAGGTACTCGAAAAGAAATGGTTAGGTTTGCTCGAGCCGTATGGTGATAAAGGGTACAATAAGCCTCCAAAATAGAGATAAGCGGACAGAAGATATGAAAGTGCGACAAAGTCTGACAGGAAAGGCACATTAGGATAATAAATAAAGAGTGAGTCTACGATGAATGTACTTCATTCTTTAACATTTGTGTGATGGATGAATATGTAATACGATTCATCCACTATCTAAGGGGATTATCTGGTGACACTACCCTACCGCAATAAAGGCAACACCCAGTAATATCAGAAGCACCCTGATATTTTGGTAATATTTATCTGTTCGCCAAGTAACCGGTAAGAAATGAATAATGTCCAGACATAGGTAATAGCAGTAAATGGTAAGAAGATTGAATTGTCCAAGTATCGCAACAAGTAAATGCTGATATCAGATGCAACAATCCCCCGATATAAAACTGTCGGTCATCTAATACGCTTGCAACTTGCGCATTGCTTGCGGACTTAAAAAAATGCCCCTGCTACCATCTTCATCATCAGAAGTCCAATTACAAATAAACATTTAATCACCACCGGCTCCAATCATAATCAAACCCGCCATCACCAAGACAACCCCAAATAAGTCGAGCGTATCAATTACCTCCTACAAGACAAAATAACCAAGCAAAAGACTAAGGATATAGTTTAAGCCGAGAACAATATCACGAATCCCCTGTTCAGTAGCAGTTTTCCACAGCAGTTGACCGATACAAACAACTATTGCCGAGAAGGTCATGCTCATAATCTTCCTTTTTTTCGCAAATGAATTACTCATCGAAATGATGCACACCTATCTTTCTAACCAGATGCCTTGCCTCTATTTGTCCAGCAAAATTATTGTCCATTCATTTTTTCAATTGTAGCGACAGCGTACTTTTGCCGCACAAAAATCAGGTTTACTAGTAACGATAGGTACTTAATGAGAATTGAAACCATCAGGAACAAACCAAAGAAAGCAGCCGTCATAAACAACATGGTTGTCGTCCATCCCTCGATAGGAACATTCCTTGTGAAAAACCAAACTGTGTATACCGCAGTACCAATAGTCATTAACATCATAACAAGAGTCAGGAATAAAGAGATTTTGTAAAATAAATTGGTAAATAAAATTAAGCTGTCTAGTGCAAGGTCAAAACTTGCCGATCTACTAGTAGATGCCCGTTTTATGGGCTCCGTCGGTTGATAAAATAGGTAGGCGACCTTCAGACCACAGTTGGCATACATGGCTTTTCGGTAGGGGATTTTCTCACTCATCGAGTGAACCTTATTGATCGCTCTTCGGGAAAGAATCCGGAAGGTCTCAGGATATAAATCATACTGGAGACCCGCATTATTATTGAATAGTTTGTAAAATATTTTTGAGGTGAAACGTTTAGAAAGGCCAGGAGAAAGCCCGACGATATCAAATCCTTTCAGTGATTGGAAGTAGACATCGGTAATGAAATCGGGATCATAGTCAAGCTGAACCGTATCAAACTCATAAACAAAATCACCAATTGCTAAATCGACGCCAGCGCTCATTGCCTGATCAATCGCTTGGTAGAAACTCATTTGCACGACCGTTACAGCCGCATCTGGCACGGATTCACTATATCGTTGAATTTCCTCGTAACTATTATCTGCTGAGAAATCATTGACACAAATGATTTCATAGTGGGAGAAATTTGATTGCAAGACATCTGCTAACTGGATTAAGAATTGATAAATCACTTCCCCCGAGTTGTGAACATAGACCACTGCGGAAACAAAATTCTGTTCTTTACTCATATCCATCTGCAAGCACCTCATCTAGATCATAAACTGTATTGATTTTGCCGGATAATACACTAATAAATGTTGGGTTACTGCTGAATTGCTTGATCACCGTTGGACGGGAGTCATCAATTTCCGAGGCTCTCAGGATTGGCTTAATCGAGAATAATGAATCAATATATGTGAAATCATACTCTTCCCTAAGGTACTTTCGCGCTAGAAGTGACATATAGGGAAATGCTGTTACCGGTCTAGCAGCACACTGATTACAATTGCCCAATAGCTCTGCAGAACAATATCCGCCACTATCCTCCTGGCAAGAAAAAACAGGAAAGTCATTCTTGCTTGTCATATGCGGGGTAACGGTGACTGATGTGAGCGAATGGTAACCCGTTTGGCCAAAAGGCATAATCGAAGCAAATGGACCGTCCATAATCGTAATCCCCACATCTCGTAACTGTTCCGAAGCCTGACACAAAATCACTTCGCAAAGTTCGTATTTCAACTGAAAGGGTGCGAGTCCAAGTAGATGATGGATTTGATTAACCCCACTAAAGGTTACATTTAAGACAAATTCAGTTTTGAACCGTTCATGATTACAAACAATCTCATAGTGCCGCCCCCTTTTCTCAATATGAGAAATCCGTGCTAGATACTTGATTTCGACATTTGCTAGGCTAGCAAGTTCCGTGACAAAATAATCACGCAAAGTAAGTGCATCGTAAGTGTACTCAGTTGTCAAAAAAGCACCTTCACACAGCCCATCCTTGAAATATTTAGTTGGAGAAATTGCTTCACAATAAATGCCCGCATCACGGCAAAATTTCTCGAACTGCGCGGCGTTTGACCAGCTAAAGTTAGCGGAAATACCATACACCTTGGCAAATTGGTCATGAATACAAAAGCCGAAATCGGCATTGAATTGATTGAAATATTTTCGCGATTTCAGTGCTGTCGAAATAGATCTCGGATAATGATAGCCCATGTGAACGCGTGCCTGATTGTTATATGATGCTCGCATAAATGGCCTTTCGTCATGTTCCAGAACAAGAACCTTCTGACCTCGCTTACCGCAGTAGAGTGCACTATACAATCCATATAACCCTGCACCAATGATTACTTTGTCGTAAACCAAGCTCAATCACCCTCTAACAATTTAATGATCACATTTTCTAAAGGTACTTCAGACTTGAGGGATAAGGCGTTCACGTCACCGGTGTACCAATTGAAATCAGCGCTAACGCGAATTAAATATCGACATTTTTCTCCCGCCTTAATCGCAAAGTTGAACCTCGCCAATTGGTTTTCACGGTCATTAACTGATGCCAATAACAATAAATCTGCCTTGCCATCTGTTTTCGCATCTGCTTCAATCAGAAGATAATTTCCTTTTTCCTTGGAAAAAGAGCCCGCACCAATACGGTAGAGTTGATCATTTTCTGGTTTGAGAACATTAATTGGTTTATTTAAATAAGCCTCTTTGTCATCCTTCATCCCCCAGAGATAAGGCAGGTCCTCTAGTTGGTAATCGTGTAGCGATTCAGCATCGCCATACTGGTAGTCAATTAACGTATACGGACTAGCCGTGTCATGTCTCTGAATCTCAGCAATTTGCCTGTAAGTTCGGTCAAACGATTGAGCATTACACCAGATGGCATAACTGCCAATTGTGAAAACTGGTTTGTAATGTAGAGAGATGTATTCAGACACCTTGTAGTACCGGTAAGCGTTAGCAATCCAATCTAGCCTAACATTAAACCCTTTAGATTTTGTCGGTAATAAGGCAAAATCAACATCTCCATCAAATGTCTCGATTTCATTCAGAAACTGTTCTTGGCTAAATTCACCGCTTAAATGTCCAGGTGACTGATTTACAATAACAGGTTTTTCTTTGCCGGCAAGTTCGTACAAAAAAGTTTGATTCGTGAAATCGAGGTATGTTTCATCATCTGTCATCACCAAATTGATCGCTTTGGCAATATCGGTATATGTCGCTTTAAACTTTTCTGATGGCACAGCTCGGGGCACCTTCTCCGTTAAACCAGGGCTGATTTTCTTCTCTGTGTAGCGTTTTGAAACAGTTGTTAGCAAGTTGGTTGTAGCGGTTTTACTTTCAATGATTATCCCTGTAGACAGTGTCAACAAAACAATGATGGAAACAAACAACTCCTTTTTAAATTTTGGAAAGAAAACACTGATGGCAATTGCAATCGCAATAATGGCCATGCCAATAAATGGCCATGCCGCGCCAGAAGTCATCTCCACCAGACTATGACGCACCATCCCTCTTTGGATATTAATGAAAAAAGCAAATGATAAACTTAAAACAATCAATAATGACGGGAGCTGTGTGGGTTCATCGTTGTTTTTTAATAATTTCACAGCGTAAGCAATCACTGCTAGAACGAATATCGGCAGGAGGACATAAGCAAATTGAAAGCTAAACTTGTTTGGGTCTCCCATGAGTGAATAGCCCCAGTTATTGCTGGAACTCATAATCGCAAGTAGCTCCTTAAGACGATTAAGCGGAGCAATACCCTGTACCTTGCAGACAGACAAATAGATCAGGATACAACTAGACAGCGTCCCGAAAAGTGCAATCAGGAACTTCTTCAAACTTCCTTTTTTTTGATGGAAAAAACGCAATAGCAGAAACGTAAGGGTCGTCGCAAGTCCTGCAGCAAAGCCTAGCGGCGCCTCATACAAAACAATGATCACTACTGACAGCCAATAAATAAAGTAAGAAAAACAGCTGTTCTTTTCGGCTGCATATAATAAAGTCAGTACCGAAAGGATTGCAAAGTTTATAAAAAGTGGGACTGGAAGCAAAAGAACAATCAAAAAGGCATAATCATGGCCAAAGATCTTTGCTAGCAGTTTGTAAGAGAGCATATTTGTCACTACAATTAGAAACGGAGAATAAAGGACAAATGGCGCACCGAAAATATCATGATTGATAAGGCCATAGAGAATTCCCCAGAGAGATTGTGACAACATATGAGCATCGAAAGACTCAATGATCGGAATTTTGTTATAGCGCAGGAAATCACTGACTAGCATCCCGTGGTTTGACTGTTCAAATAAATCCGTCTCGACAAGTGTTTGCATTGCTGGAATTGCCACCAGAAAACTGATTCCAATCAGAAGAACTGGGTAGTAAATTCGTTCCCAATCTAGGTGTTTCTGTGTGTTATGACCGATAAATAAAATGACCGAGAAAAGGAAGAGTGCTAAACAAATCAATTTTGCCCACATCAACCTGTGTACGATAAAGAGGTCATATTGATTCAAAATATTAGAGCCTTCCAGAAACACAGCAAGCGCTAGTGGACTGAATAGCAATGGTAGGAGAGCAATCCTTAACGAATCTAGCCCCTTATGATGAACAAATCTACTTCGTAAACAGACTTCGGTAATCACTACGAATAGCCAAATATTCACTCCGTAGACCAGGAGTAGTTGGTTAGTTGCATTCATCAGTAAGGAAAAAGGAAAAGCGCTCGCAAAAGCAATGACCAAGCACCATTTGAATGCGGCAAAAGGCATTGTGATTCCAACATATTTTCTCAGCAAATTGCCGAGTGAACTCCCCATTTCGCCATATGTCCTGAGTAACAGTAAATAAGTAAAAGTGCTCCCTAAAATAATGCTAGAAAAAAAGAGTGACTCTACAAAATGAGGAGAAACACTGCCACTGTTAAACAGATTAAAAATAAAAATAGCTGAAGAGGCTAATGAAACCAGCGAGAATATTTTACAAAAGCGAAAGCCATCTAGTAGGTCTACATGTCGCTTGCTTAGTTTGCTTAACATGAAGTAAATGAGTGCAAAGCTAACCGGCATGATGAATAGGTACCATAAATAAAAATGGGCAACGCGGGCCTCTACATTAACGCCATGGATAACGCCATGACCGATGACGCGGTCAAAAGAAGTAAATTCTTGGTGCTCTAATGGGTTATAGAGACGTATGATCAGTGACCAGAAGTACACAGCCGGCAAGAGGACCCGGGCATCAAATAATCTGAACTGAACGGCGAACCTTGGCGCTAAAGAATTCATTTCGGCCGGTACCCTCCCCTTAAATTGGTCATCAAAATCTTGAACAACAAGTAATTCCCACGGAAAAAGCGTATCTTTGTCGGTGTGCGCTCATTTTCAGGATAGCGCCGAGTAACGGGAATTTCACAGACATTCAGTCCTAGCTGGCTTGCCCGGACAGATAGATAAGCCAGTAACTCGTAGGTTTGGAATACCTCACGGAAAGGGCTTACCCTAGGATCAGCAATATACCTTCTTGAATGCGCCCGGAAAGCATTGGTCGAGTCTGTGAATCTTTTCTTTGCTGTTAAACTAATGATTGGGGCATGGACATATTTTGCGGCAACATGACGAAAAATGGGTGTGTTAATCGCTTGTCCACCCTTAGCATAGCGTGATCCTTGAACAAAGTCATATCCCTCTTCGAGCTTTTGAATAAAATCTGCTACCTGTTCAATACTGTCCTTATTATTGCCGTCAATGGTAATAAACCCAGTGTACCCTCGCTGCATAGCCCACCATAACCCCATTCGGAGCTGAGCACCTTGCTTGCCGGTATCCTTCTTGATAAGAATCGCATTGACATTAAGCGTGCGAAGTAGCGCTTCATCCGCGCAATTATCTGTTGAATCGCCATCACAAACGATAATGTCGCAAATGCTAGAGACATCATGTTCCTGTGCCCGAAGTAACAGCCTTTTAATACGCTCCCCTTCATTGATAATCGGAATTAATAGACAATAATTCGACGACTTCGCAGCAAGTTCATGACAAGAGAAACGCGGAACACCACTAGTCCGTTCATAAATCAAGGAAACACACTCCTAATATAGTCAATCGCATGAACCACCATAGATAGGTCACCAAAATTCTTCATTTCTATCGAGACAAAACGATGGTAATCCAGCCTAGCAAGCGCCTTATGTAGCGCCCGGTGTTTAATTGGCTGTAGAAACGGTTCCGAAATATGGATGTGGCTTACAAGGTCAAGGTTACTGGTCACCACAGCAAGATCCTCATCATTATGAACCATTGTTCCTACATCAAGATTGACCAGAAACCCCTTGGAGGAAACCGCTTTGACAAGTGAGAACGCCTCTTCTGTTGTCGTGATAAAATTTGTTCCATAAATTGCGGGATTAGGCTCGATTGCCAGCACGGTATTGTGCAATAGCGCATACGCACCAAGTTCCTTAAAAAAATCCACTGCAATGGCATAATCATTGGCTGAAATTGAGATCCTATTTTTCGGACAACCGAAAACCAGATTTGGGCAATCCATTCGTTTGGCGAAATCAATCGCTTTCTTAGAGTAGGAGAGCAAGTGCGCACGTTCAGCCTCAGAACCAAAAAGGTTCTCAGGGCATCCGTGCCAGATCGACTGCATCGAGGCAATCGTTAAACTGAAATGTTCCTTAAGACCGCGGCTAAACGTGGTGGCTTCTGCCAATCGCTGATAGGGAGTTTCAGGGAAAATCCTTGTTGGCGCAATCTCCAGACCCGTAAAGCCGGCACTTTGCAAATAGTCATACACCTGGGCGTCATGTTCTCCGCTCCAAGCAATATTAGAAATAGACAATTTCATCGCTGATAGTCACTTGCAAAGCTTTTAATTTCAGACATTACTTTTTCTTTCGTATATAGGTAACCATTTTCCCCGCCGAATAAAGCACTATGAATCGATTGAAAATCATAGCGTGGGTATTGCATCTGAATTTCATTGCGAAACACCTTGCCGTGCACTGCGTGGACTATTTCTGCAGCTGTCAAAGGTTGAACCGCTAGATTAATAAGACGTAGCCCTTGTTCCAAGGCGATCTGGATATGCTTCCAAAGAGTATCTAAGTGGTAAAAAGGAAAATACGCACGACTATCAGTAAAATGAAGTGCTGAAAATCCTAACGTATTCAGTTCATTCACTAAACGAGTCCTCTCCTCGGTAGTAAGGGCTGTGCACTGATAAAAACCATTAGGTAAAAGCTGATAGTGCTTTGCGATCAGAGCACTTTGCCGTGAAAGCTCTTGATATTTTGCTTCATTCAAAAGCGAAGGAATCATGTGTATCAAATCATAAATAAAGTTCTTCTTAATCCCCTTACCAAACAAAGCTGGCAAACGGATTATGGTGCAGTGTTCAATATTCTCCATTGACCATTTCTCGAAACGGAGGCGATTAGCACCGTAAGGATGAAGGCCATTCGTATCTATCTCGCTATTTTCATCCACATTTACCGGATTTTTGTAGACATCAATTGTAGAAATAACAACCAATTTACGTGGATTAATTGCTTGTACATTACGAATTGCTTGATCAACGATCTCGTGGTCTTGCTCGGGATCCTTATTTGCCAGAAACTTTTCAGCTGGAATCCCTGCATACACGCACAAATCGGGCTTTAATTGAAAAGCCGATTGAATATTTTTTGAGTTATACAGCTCTGAAAACGAATGTTTTAATGCTAAGTTTGACCCAACAAAACCGGTATACCCAACTAAACAATCCACAATAGCAGTCTCCCTTTTCGAGTATCCTACGACACTTATGCCTTGCTATTCTTGACAGTAAATTGGGCCATTAAACATGATTCAGGTTTCTGGGCGGTAGTCATTTCCTTGGCGATGTAGTACCAGTGTGGGTATGGGGAAAAGGGTAGGAGTCATTAAACGATCAGATGGTTATCTGGAAACGGTCATCTCATTTGGTAATAGTTATGACAGTCGCTACATCGTAAGCTCAAGCTTGCTAACGGGTTAAAATGCGGCTATAAAAAATCAGATTTTATTACAACCGAGGAGGTCTATCTAGACAATGTACATAACGCGTGCATTAGAAAGAGATTCGAGGGATGGTTTGTTATAGCTGTTTATAACGCATTTAAGCGGATTTCAAGCTGTTAATCATGACATGAAATGATTTGAATCACTGAAAATTGGGCAATTAGGAGTTGGATTGGCGATTAAATTACATCAGGTAATAATAAATGACATGGCTTTAGCCTTGAAAAGCATAATCCAATCATGATATGATTACAATATAAAAGGAGCAGTGCGACAACACTACTCCAGTTAGCAACACCGCACAA
>JAVBKF010000134.1:0-2845 GCA_031554215.1 Caryophanales bacterium | reverse complement strand
GTCGACATCCGAGAGCTTGATCGACCAGCTGTTGAGCAGGCCGATGTGCCGCCGAGTGTGCGTGCTGTCGTTGCGGCCGAGTACGTCTACCTGTCGCTCGTACTCGTCGTTGTACCCGAGGTTGAAGCCCACGGTGCGTCGGGTGGTGGCCGCGTAGATGACCACGATCAACGCCGTCATCACGAGCGCGCCGACGAACACGGGGACCGAGAGCGCAGCGAGGAACACCAGGGTGCCGATGAACGCGCTCACGCCCGCGATCAGCTCGGGCATGGAGAACTCGAGGAAGTCGATGACCTCGCGCAGCATGTTCAGCCGAGCGGTCTTCTCAGACAGGGTTGCGTCTTGCGCGAAGGCGGTCGCGCCGGCGCGCTCGTAGATCTTGGAGTACAGGCGGACGTCGTGCAGTCGGCGGACAGCGGCCAGGAGCATCGTGGTGAGGCCGATCCCGGCGAACACGACCAGCCCGCGGTTGGAGCCGTTCAGGTAGTCATCGAGGGCGAGACCGATCGCGAATGGCAGGACGACTTGCCCGGCGGCCTCAGCAATGACCAGGAAGAGCGACAGCGCGACCCGCCCTCGGTAGCCATGCATCATCTGCCACACGCCCAGCAGGCTAACGGCTCTGAGGCGAGCTCGGCCGATCTCGCCGTTTGGGGCGGTGGCCACGACGCTCGACCGCGACGGGCCGCGCCGCTGCAGTCAGAGGCTGGGGCCCGGAGGTTTCGAGACAGGCGCCAGAGCGCATTCCTCAACCACCGGGGCGGCGCGCCCTCAATCGGGGCGCACCCTCAACCACCGGGACGGCGTACGTCGGCTCCCTCAACCGCCGAGTAAGGGAATCTCACCCGTTTCTCGTGAGCGACCACGCGGGGTCATCACGCAAGGGTTGAGGGCCACGCCTCGAGTCGGGAGAGACGATGCCGCCACCTGGCGCGACCACCACCAGTCACGAACGGGTGCCGGTCGAGCACCGGTTCCTCGGGCTCGACAAGCGCTCGTTCCCCTATGCGTTGTTCGTCATCGCCGTCTTCCTGGTTGCCACCGTGGCGATCCCACGCCTCAACGACGCGATCGCGTGGGACGACCCGGTGCGGGCCGGTGACCAGCTCTTGGTCGCCGAAGGGATCGTCTTCACTCCTACGACGGGCTGGAACGTCGAGCAGGGAGCGCGCCTCGGTGAGGGAGGCGCTGTCGGGAAGAGCGGCCAGGCGACCGTCGCAAGTGACGGCGTGAGCTTCGACGTCGTGGCCGACTCCTTCGACGGCACCCCGGCCGAGCTCCTGGACCAGATCGAGAAGGTCACCAGCGCCACCGGGGACGAGAGCTTCACGATCGACGGCGAGCCGGGCACCATCACGACCCCCAGAGGTGAGACCGGGGTGATCCAGACCTACAGCAGCGTGACCGGCGACGGAGTGATCGCCGCCTTCGTCATCGACGGCACCGGAGTCAAGGTCACCGCCTACGGCCCCCCGGCCCAGATGACGGCCGCCGCAGACGACATCGACGACATGCTCGCCAGCATCCGCCGGTCCGACGCCGACGAGAGCACGTCATGACGGCCGCCGTGAGCACGGGGGCCGAGCGGCGCCAGGCCGAGGCGCTGGAGGTGTCGGGCTGGGGCGAGAGGTTCACCTTCGTCCAGCCGCACAATCTCTGCTTCTGGGTCTACCTGTGGCTGATGGCAGTAGGGCTCTTCCAAGCCTGGTCCTACTTCCACCCCAAGATCGGGTTCTACGCCGACGCGTTCGCGATCTCCGCGATCCTGTGCACCTTGTTCGGAGCGGCCTGGTGGCTGTGGCTGCGCCACGTCGACCGGTGGGAGCGACAGCCTGCCGGACTCGTGGTGGTCGCCGTGGCCTGGGGAGCGATCGCGGCCACCTTCGGGTTCGCGATGACGGTCAACACCGCCATGCTCGGGATCTACGCCAAGCTGTTCGGTCAGGACTGGTCGGCCTCGTGGGCCGCAGGATTCACGGCCCCGTTCACCGAGGAGTCGGCCAAGCTGTGCGGCTTCATCCTGCTGATGGGCCTGGCGCCACGACTGGTCCGCACCGCCAACGACGGGCTCGTCCTGGGTGCGTTCATCGGCCTCGGGTTCGCCGCGTTCGAGGACTTCCTGTACGCCGCGAACTCCGTCGGCACCGCCTTCGGGACGGACCCGGTCGGCAACGCCGTCCAGATATCCTTCACTCGCTTCGCCGTCGGGTTCGTCTCTCACCCGCTCTTCAGCGCATTGGTCTGCAGCGGTGTCGTCTACCTCCTCGGGACCGCCGCCCAGCCTCGTCGGATCGGTCGCGGCGTCCTCTTCATCGTCCTCGGCATGTTCCTGCACTTCACCTGGGACGACGCCGGCGGTCTCGGTGGCAACGGTGCGGGCGTCTTCCTCGTCTGGATCGCCTCTGCGACGGTCGCCTTCGCAGTCCTGGGGGTCGCCTTCCGCCTGGCTGCGCCTCGTGAGCGCGAGTTCGTGCGCGACATCCTCGCTCCCGAGGTCGACGCCGGAGTGGTGAGCGTGGACGAGGTCGATGCCGTCCTGGACCGCCACCGCCGCGGGGCCTACCGGAAGACGGCGCCCAACCACCGGGCGCGGAAGGCGCGCAAGCACCTGAGTCGCGCGGTCCTCGACCTGACCCACGACGTCGCCGCGGCGAAGGGTGCCGACACCGACGCCGTACAGCACTCGCGAGCCGAGTTGCAGCGCCTGCGTACGGCCGCCGCCGACTTGCTCTGACGGCGGTTTCGAAACCGTCTCAACAGATGGTTCGCCCGGACCGGGTGAGGCGGGGGTGGGGCGGCTGCGACAGCATCGTGCTGCTCGGGAGGTTTCGTCGCTCCGGGC
>JAVBKF010000200.1:0-3004 GCA_031554215.1 Caryophanales bacterium | reverse complement strand
AGGGTATATGTCCTGTTGGCTGGAGAGTACCAACTACTACAGATTGGACATGGATGGTAAATGCACATTTAAAGGCTAATGGTGAATCAGATACTGCATTGGTTAATAAGAAGCAAAACACTGCCAGTAAGTTAATAAAATCAGCTGATTGTGGTGGATGGGTAGCAAATGCAACGTATTATGGTACCAATATGCTTGGATGGTCTGCTTTGCCTGGTGGACGTTACAGTACTAATGGGTGGGAAAGTATAGGTACGTATGAATGGTGGTGGAGTTCTACCGAAAGTGGTTCAACTTCATACGCTCCATATATTGCTAATAGTAGCGGCATCTTTATAGGTGATAATCCATATACCAGAACTAATTGCTGGTACCAAATCCGTTGTGTTAAAGATCAATCATCTACTTATCCATTACCATGCTCACAGCCTATTGATACTGTATTATTAAACGGTGTTACTTCCATAAAAGGCACCTTGGTTGATAACAGAGATAATAAAGTATATGCAACACGTAAGATTACTTATAGTGGTTCTACAGTGGAATGGATGACACAGAACCTTGCGTATAACAATGGTACTGTTGGTAAATGGAATAGAGATAGTCAGACTGATAGCGGTGCTAAGTTTGGTATGAATTACAGTTGGTATGAGGCTATGGGAGGCTTGGGTGGTGATGATTCTACTGGTATAATTACAAGTATAACAAGCGGATCTAAAACTTATCCGTATAATGCTGTTGCTACAAATGCCGGCCAGGGAATATGTCCACAAGGCTGGAGAATGCCAAATGGGATAGACTGGGCATGGTTGTATAATGCGCATATGAAAGCCGCAACAAATGGTGGAGATAATCTTGCTGCGAATGCGAATAGTGGTTTTAGTGGTAATTATATGAAATCTGCAGATTGTGGTGGTTGGAAACCAAATGCACCAACAACAGGAGTTAATACTTTAGGTTGGTCGGCTGTACCTGGTGGCTACTATGCTACTAGTTTGAATTGGAATTATATTGGCTACAATGGATATTATTGGAGTGCTACTGAGTATAGCTCTGTTTCTTCATACAATCCGTATCATACTTTTGATTATTCCGGCTTTAACGGGGGGACAAGTAGCGTTAAGAAGTGGTTTTGGTTCAGTGTCCGCTGCGTGAAAGGCGATCTTCTCACCGCTCCATTGCCTTGCTCACAACCTGTTGATGATATTAGTCTTAATGGAGTAAGATCTTTGAAATCATCGTTATATGATGCTAGAGATGGTAAGGTTTATTCTTCTCGATCTATAACATATGCGGAGTCTACAGTAGAGTGGATGACACAAAATCTGGCGTTTACGAATAAAGAAAATAGTGCTACAGATACTGTAGGTAAGTGGTATGGTAATCAGTCTACAGATACTACTAAGCAAAAATATGGCAGGTACTATACCTGGATAGAAGCTATGGTGGGTGTTGGTGGAGCTGCTGATACTATTACGGCTTATTCCAGCGGTAAAACCTATCCGTTCAATGCTATTGCTACTAGAGGCGGCACAGGTGTGTGCCCTACCGGTTGGAGAATACCTACTGGCAATGATTTTGCATGGTTGGCAAATGCACATATGAAGGCAGCAACTAACGGAGGTGATAATGGAGTTGCTAATACGAATGTAAATGGAGCTGGAATTTATATAAAGAGTGCTGATTGTGCCGGATGGGTTTCAAATGCCGGAACAGCAGGAGTCAACATGTTGGGTTGGAATGGTGTGCCGGCGGGGTTTTATAAGCTTAGTAGTTGGAGCGCTATTAATGGTAGTGGTTGTTATTGGAGTGCTACCGAGCAGGGTTCTACGAATGCATTCAACCCTTACGTGTATTATAGCAGTGGCATTTTCCTTGGAGCAGACAATAATCTTAAATCGAGCTCATTGTTCTCTGTTCGCTGCGTCAAAGGAGATATATTCACTATTCCACTTCCTTGTTCTCAGCCATTAGATAGTATAACTCTCAACGGCGTTAAATCAATTCGCGGAGTACTAATAGATGCGCGCGATGGTAAGATGTATTCTACACGTAAGATTACGTATAGTAGTGCTACGAAAGAATGGATGACACAGAACCTTGCATATAGTGCTAACAATACTATGAGTCACATGTGGTATGGGCGTTCGGCTACCCTGAGCAGTGGTAATGCATCAGAGGATTCTATTGCTAATTATAAATACGGTGGTCACTATACATGGTTTGAGGCTATGACGGGAACGGGTAGTGCAGCATCTTGTGTGGGTTGTACTACGAATCCTACATCTGGTGTTCCTGCATCGTATCCTTATAATGCTACTGCTGCAAATAGTGGTCAGGGTATATGTCCTGCTGGCTGGAAGATGCCAAATGGAGATGATTGGGCATGGTTAGCTAATGCACATTTGAAAGCGAATAATGAGACAGATAATGCAGTTGCTAATATTGCTCCTGCTACTGCCGGTAAGCTTATGAAGAGCGCAGATTGCGGTGGTTGGACTCCTCACTCTAATTATGGGACTAACAATTTGGGATGGAATGCTGTGCCAAGTGGCTATTGTTACGTTACTGTTTGGTATAATATTGGCAACAACGCAGCATTTTGGAGTTCTACAGAGAACAGTTCTTCGAATGCATACTACCCGTTCTTGGTTTATAATGTAACTAATTTATATAGTGGCTCCAATGCTAGCAAGACATACTCGTTTAGCGTTCGTTGCATTAGATAATAATTGTTTAACAATTTGTCGGTTGGTAGCCGCAAAGGTTACCAACCGCAATTATAAAATTTTGGGCATTTCGTGAAAGTATATATCTGCAATAAGATTAAAATATCCTTAAATTGTATATAATACATGAGGCAGGCGGCTTGCTTAGCCATAGGTGTAATACTTTTAGAACATTCTTGATTAATGTAGAATAACCGGTGGCTTAACCATACCCTATTGTTTTTTTGAACATCCAATGGTGATGTTTAGTTTGAAAAATTATGATTAAAACAGTC